>NZ_KZ819099.1:0-46341 GCF_003115855.1 Brenneria corticis | reverse complement strand
ACTCTCAACTTTTCAAGTTGTTGTGTCAGATCTGGTCGCGACTAATACACATAATATGACAGGTTTCATTTTTTCAAAATCTCATATAGCGCGTCCATGATTTTTTCTTCATTATTATCGCCGGATCTTATTTGATAAATAATTTTAGACATATAAGGTTAGATTAGGAAATAGAGCATTTCAATATTTTCTTTGTAGAGAGTCTGGTAATAATCAGCATCCTGATACTGAAGTTTTCTTGCTGCAGATGCCGCTACCTGAGCTTTAGCGTAAAGATTTGTCCCTGTAACAAACCATGAGGCAAAATTGTTAACCATTTTTACATGTGATTCATTGAAGTCTCTTGAACTCATTATGATTTTGGCGATGGTTATAGATAATGCCAATTTACTCGCTTTACCAGAAGAATATGCAGCAGCTTTACCCAGTAACCGTTCTATTTGGGATGATATATTCTCAACTCCCTGCGGACCAATACGTGTCAATATTTTACGGAAGTATAATTCAACCATGTCCAACACAACGTCGTTGCGATGATAAATTTCTCCCAATGCCATAACCAGTCTTGTATCTTCCCGCCACATATTCCGGCATGAACTACGGTAATATTCGTCTGGCATAAGACAGGAGCCATAGTTAACGAGTCGCTGGCTACCGGACTTAACATTGTATATAGTAGTCATCAGGTTCGAATGTATGTCCTTTAATGTTCTTGTCAATGCTATTGCCAGTGTCTTGTTTGATTGCATTTGCAACTGCAAATATGTTTGGGACATCGCACGGTTCCTTGTATCATTCGACTAAAACAGCGATCGATTATAGCGACCTCAAAGGATAAGCTCAAACATGTCCAGAGTAAAAATTGCCCTGATATACATTCTTATCGCAATTGTTTACTTCCTAATAATTCCTGACGTCATTATTCGTTCAATATCTTCTGAGCGTTTGGCGCAGCTTAGTGAAGCGTTAAGCATTGGGGGATTGTTCAGCCCGCTTCTTTCACTTCTCATTTTCTTGGGGGCGTTATCAATTCTGCTGGCCTTTTTATCAGTATTCTTTGTTAGGCGGATTCTTGTTGCGTTCCTGAAAAAATAAGGTATCGAAATTAGATCGTATACGCTTTCGCATTTCAGTACCTTCCATATTTTCTTCGTACATGCGCGAACCCTCTGGCGGAGGTCCGGCATAGCCGGCCGCCCCGAGCATTCGGGCGACCGGCTATGGAGTTACTGCGCGGCAGCCCGCTCAGAAGCGGAGCGCTCCTCGCGCTGGCAGGACGGCACGGCGTCGCAGTAGCGCGCCATCAGCTTCAGCGTGACCCCGTTGGTCCAGCCGAAGCCGTCTTGCAGCGCATATTCGCCGCCGCCTCCGCCGCTGCCGAACCCAGCGCCTTCCACCACATATTTTTCCACCAGCTTATGCTCGGCGTCATACAGCTTTTGCACATTGGCCAGAAAACGGGTGCCGATGGCCTGCGCCAGCGCGTCCTGGCCGTAGCGCCTGAAGCCCTCGACCGCGACCCATTGCAGCGGCGCCCAACCGTTCGGCGCGTCCCACTGCTGGCCGGTGTTGATGGTGGTGGTGGTCAACCCGCCCTCTTTCAGTAGCTGTTTGCGCACCGCCTCGCCGGTGGCGGCAGCCCGATCGCGCGGCGCGATATTGACATACAGCGGGAATACCGAGGCCGCGGTGATCGGCTGCGTTATCGCCTTCCGGCGCCAGTCATAGTCGCTATAGTAGCCGTCCTGTTGATTCCACAGATAGCGGTTGACGGCCTGTCTGCGCTCATCGGCGACGCGCAGGAAGTGCGCCGCTTCCCCCTGATTGCCGGCGGCTTCGGCGCCGCGCGCCATCGTCTGCTCCAGATGAAACAGCAGCGAATTGAGGTCCACCGGAATAATATCGGTGGTGTGAATGGTGGAGAGATCGCGGGGCTCGCGCAGCCAGCGCGAACTGAAGTCCCATCCCGAAGCGGCGCCGGCGCGCAGATGGCGATAAACCTCGGCCGCGGGGCGATCGGCCGCCTGGGAGGCGGTGGTAATGTCTTCCATATAGGATTCGGTACGCGGCGTATCGCGCTCATCCCAGTAGCGGTTCAGCACGCTGCCGTCGTCAAGGCGCACCACGCGATCGACGGCCTGCCCGTTCGGCAGCCCCACGCTGCCGCGCATCCAGTAGTGGTACTCTTTTTTCAACTGCGGCAGGTAATGCGCGTAGACCTTATCTCCCTGATTCTGCGCCAGCAGTTCCACCATAAACGAGAAGAAGGGCGGCTGTGAACGACTGAGATAGTAGCTGCGGTTGCCGTTGGGAATATGGCCGTAGCGGTCGATTTCGTGGGCGAAGTTATCGGTCATATTGCGCACCAGCGTCCAGTTGCCGCTTTCCGCCAGACCCAGCATGGTGAAATAGCTGTCCCAATAGTAAATCTCGCGAAAACGTCCGCCGGGCACCACGTAGCTATGGGGCAGCGGCAGCAGCGAGTCGTACGCTTTCACCTGCCGGGTGGTGCGCGTCAGCACGCTCCACAGGCCGTCAATATGCTGGCGCAGCGTCTGCCCGGCGGGCGGGACGTAGGCTTCGCCTTCTTGCGGCAGGGTAAAATTACTCTCGACGAAGCGTTGCAAATCGAAGCCGGGCGACGGTTTCTGCCGCGTATAGGCATCGAGGATGGCGGCAGGATCCCGGTTCGGCACGGCGTCGGCAAAGGTTTTCTGATCGGGGAACAGCTTGGCCCGTTGCACGTCGCTGAACAGCGGCCCCAGCAACATATCGGGCGGCTGAGGAGCCGCCACCGCCGCGCCGGCTCGGCTGATTGTCGTCGCTTGTTCCGTCGCCGGCGCGGCCGCGGCGAGCGTGGAAAATGAAATGCCGAGGCTTAGCGCCAGAGCAAGGGGCGGCAGAGACGTTTTTATGCCACGCGGGGAAACGGAAAACATACGCAAATCTCCTTGTTTACGGCCGGTAGGGCGGAACGCCGCATGCGGCTGTGAAATGCAACTTACTGAATAATTAAGCGTAGTCGGTCAGCGACGGCGATTGCCGCTGACGGCGGTAAAAGTGAGGCGCAGTTCAAATTTTTCACGGCAGGTTGCGGATGGAGCTGGGCGGCGGTGTGGCATTGGGCGGGGACGCCCAATGCCATAGGAGGAGAGGAGGGCTATGCCGCCAGCGTATGCTGCGCCATATTGCTTAACAGCGACTGGATAAACTCGATGCGCTGCGGCCGGGCGCTTAAATCCTTGATGAATTTCAGCCGCGTCGGCCCATCCAGGCGGTAAACGCCGGGGTTGTGCTGAAGCAGCCCGATCAGATGGGTCGGATCGACGCGGTTCTGTTCGCTGAATTCGATAAATCCGCCTTTTTCATGGCCTTCGATGCGTTTGATGCCCAGCGATTGCGCCTGCTGGCGCAGCGCCGCCACCTGCAACAGATGGCGCGCGGCGTCCGGTAAGCGGCCGAAACGGTCGATAAGCTCCACTTTCAGCTCTTCCAGCTCGTGCGGCCGTTTGGCGCTGGCGATGCGTTTGTAGAAAGAGAGCCGGGTATTGACGTCGGGGATAAAATCTTCCGGCAGCAGGGCGGGCAGACGCAGTTCAACCTCGGTCTGGCTGCTGATCAGGTCTTCCAGCGAGGGTTCGCGGCCGGCTTTCAAGGCCTCGACGGCGCTCTCCAGCAGCTCCATATACAGCGAGAAGCCGACGCTGGTCATCTGCCCGCTCTGATCTTCGCCCAGCAGTTCGCCCGCCCCGCGGATTTCCAGATCGTGAGTGGCGAGGGCGAAGCCCGCCCCCAGATCTTCCAGCGACGCGATCGCCTCCAGACGCTTATGGGCGTCGCTGCTCATCGCCTTGGGATGCGGCGTCAGCAGGTAGGCATAGGCCTGATGATGGGAACGCCCGACGCGGCCGCGCAGCTGATGGAGCTGCGCCAGCCCGAAGTGGTCGGCCCGCTCAATGATGATGGTATTGGCGCTGGGAATATCAATACCGGTTTCAATGATGGTGGTGCACACCAGCACGTTGAAGCGCTGGTGATGAAAATCGTTCATCACCCGTTCCAGATCCCGTTCGCGCATCTGGCCGTGGCCGATGGTGATGCGCGCCTCCGGCACCAGCTCCGCCAGACGCTGGGTGGCCTTTTCGATGTTTTCCACATCGTTGTAGAGGTAATAAACCTGACCGCCGCGCAGGATTTCACGCAGGATGGCCTCGCGCACCACCAGATGGTCGTATTCGCGCACAAAGGTTTTCACCGCCAGGCGGCGCGCCGGCGGGGTGGCGATAATCGACAGATCGCGCATGCCGCTCATGGCCATATTCAGCGTGCGGGGGATCGGCGTGGCGGTGAGGGTGAGGATATCCACGTCGGCGCGCATCGCCTTGATGCGTTCCTTGTGGCGCACGCCAAAGCGGTGTTCTTCATCCACCACCAGCAGCCCCAGATCGCGCCAGCGCACATCGCTCTGCAACAGCTTATGGGTGCCGATCAGAATATCGACCTTGCCTTCCTGGGTTTCTTGCAGAATCTGCGTTTGTTCGCGCGCGCTGCGGAAGCGGGAGATCATCTCGATTTTGACCGGCCAGTTGGCGAAGCGATCGCGGAAATTGTCGTAGTGCTGCTGCGCCAGCAGGGTGGTAGGCACCAGCACCGCCACCTGCTTATGGTTTTCCACCGCGAGGAACGCGGCGCGCATTGCGACTTCGGTTTTACCGAAACCCACGTCGCCGCACACCAGACGGTCCATCGCCAGCGGCCGGCACATATCGCTCAGCACCGCATTGATGGCCTGAGCCTGATCGGGGGTGGTTTCAAAAGGGAAGCTCTGGCAGAAAAGCTGATACTGCCCTTTGTCATGGCGAAAGGCGAAGCCGCTTTTGGCGGCGCGCTGGGCGTAGACGTCCAGCAGCTCGGCCGCCACGTCGCGTACTTTTTCCGCCGCCTTCTGCCGGGCGCGCGACCAGGCGTCGCCGCCCAGTTTGTGCAGCGGCGCGCTGTCGTCCGCGCCGCCGGCGTAACGGCTAATCAAATGCAGCGAGGAGACCGGCACGTAAAGTTTATCTTCCCCGGCATAGGTGAGAATCAGGTATTCGGCCTTAATGCCGCCCGCTTCCAGCGTGGTCAGGCCGGCATAGCGCCCCACGCCGTGTTCCAGATGCACCACCGGCTGGCCCGGCCGCAGCTCCGCCAGATTACGGATCAGGGTGTCGGCGTTTATCGCCCGGCGGTTATCCTGACGCCGTCGGCTGACGCGCTCGCCCAGCAGATCGCTTTCGCAAATCAGCGCCCGCTGGCGCAGCGTATCGATAAAACCGTGCTCGCTGGCGCCGATAAGCAGCGAGGCGCGCTGCTCTTTGGCCTGCTCCAGACTATCAATCGGTTGGGGATTGAGCTTGATGCGCGCCAGCAGCTCTTGCAGCGTTTCGCGCCGGCCCTCGCTTTCCACGGAAAAGATCACCGGCCCGTCAAACCGCTCGATAAAACGGCGCAGGGTATCCAGCGGGGCTTTGTGCTGCGGCTGGATGGCCAGATCGGGCAACGGCAGATAGCCAAGATTCACATTGGCGGCTTTATCCGTCAGGGTATCGGTGCGCAGCTGCACCCGCGGCCAGGCTTTCAGTTCGGAAAACAGGCTGTCGACCCGCAGCCATAGCGACTCCGGCGGCAGCAGCGGACGCATCGGATCAACCCGCCTGCTCTCAAAGCGCTGCTGAATATCCTGCCAGAAGCGCTCGGCGCCCTGTTCGATATCTCCGGTGTTCACCACCAGCGTGTCGGCGGGAAAGTAGCTGAACAGCGAGGGCAGCGGCTGATTGAAAAACAGCGGCTGCCAGTATTCGATACCGGCGGGCCAGCTGCTTTTACTTACCTGCTGGTAAACGTGTTCCGCATCGCGACGCACCTCGAACTGCTCGCGCCACTGGCTGCGGAACAGTTCGATGGCGCTTTTGTCGGTGGGGAATTCGTGAGCGGGCAACAGATTGATTTGCGGCACCTCATTTAGCGTGCGCTGGGTGTCGACGTCGAAAAGCCGCAGGCTGTCGATTTCATCGTCAAAGAAATCAATCCGGTAGGGTTCTTCGCTCCCCATGGGGAACAGGTCGAGCAGCGCGCCGCGCGAGGCGTACTCCCCGTGCTCCATCACCTGGTCGACGCTGCGGTAGCCCGCCTGCTCCAGTTGGGAACGCAGCCTGTCGCGCGACAGACGCTGGCCTTTTTGCAGTATCAGCGCATGGCCGTGCAGGAAGGTATGCGGGCATACCCGCTGCATCAGGGTGTTGACCGGCAGGATCAGCACGCCGCGCTCCATCAGCGGCAAGCGGTACAGGGTGGAAAGACGGTTGGAGATAATCTCCTGATGGGGAGAAAAACTGTCGTAAGGCAGGGTTTCCCAATCCGGCAATGCCGTAACGGTCTGGGCGGTAAATTGCTGAATTTCATCGCGCAGGCGCAAGGCATTCTGCATATCGGGGGCGATAAGCACCACCAGTCCGGCATGGCGGTCAATAATCTCTGCGCATTCCACGGCGCAGGCGGCGCCGGTTAATTGTCCCAGCAGGCGTTGCTCGCCCGATTTGCGCGGCAACGAATAACGGTATTTTTCAGGCATAATCTGATTATCAGGTCTCTACCCCGGCGTCCGCTAAGAAAAAGCCGGAGAGTGAGGGTGTTAGGGTTCCATAAAGCGGTACTACCCTTTATTATCCTTGAACACTTTGCTTTGGCAACCATATCCAGACGGATTTCATGTATCAACCTGTCGCATTATTTATTGGCCTGCGTTATATGCGCGGCCGCGCATCAGACCGCTTCGGGCGGTTTGTCTCCTGGTTATCGGCCATTGGCATCACCCTCGGGGTGATGGCGCTGGTAACCGTACTGTCGGTTATGAACGGTTTTGAGCGCGAATTGGAGGAGAATATCCTGGGGCTGATGCCGCAGGCGTTGATTACCAGCGCGCAGGGGTCTCTTGATCCGCAGAGCCGGCCCGCCTCCTCCCTGAGTTCCTTGCAGGGAGTCAGCCGCACGGCGCCCCTGACCACCGGCGAGGTGGTGCTGCAAAGCGCCCGCAGCGTCGCCGTGGGGGTTATGCTGGGCATCAACCCGGACGAAGCGGAGCCGCTGTCGCGCCACCTGGTGAACGTGCGGCAACAGCAGCTCCAGCCGGGGCAATATCAGGTTATTCTCGGTGAGCAACTGGCGTCGCAGCTGGGGGTAAAGCGCGGCGAACCGCTGCGCCTGATGGTGCCCAGCGCCAGCCAGCTCACGCCGATGGGGCGCATCCCCAGCCAGCGGCTGTTTACCGTGGCGGGCACCTTTTCCGCCGGCAGCGAGGTCGACGGTTATCAGCTGCTGGTCAACCAGCAGGACGCCTCGCGGCTGATGCGCTACCCGGCGGGCAATATCACCGGCTGGCGCCTGTGGCTCGACCAGCCGCTGACGGTGGATACCCTGAGCCGTCAGACATTGCCGGACGGGCTGGTGTGGCAAGACTGGCGCGAGCGCAAGGGCGAGTTGTTCCAGGCGGTGCGGATGGAAAAAAACATGATGGGACTGCTGCTGAGCCTGATTATCGCCGTCGCCGCCTTCAATATTATTACCTCACTGGGTCTGCTGGTGATGGAAAAACAGGGCGAGGTCGCCATTCTGCAAACGCAGGGGCTGACCCAACGTCAGATTATGACGGTGTTTATGGTGCAGGGGGGCAGCGCCGGGATCGTCGGGGCCCTGTTAGGCGCGCTGCTGGGCGCGCTGCTGGCCAGCCAGCTCAATACGCTGATGCCGCTGCTGGGATTATTGCTGGACGGCGCGGCGTTGCCGGTGGCGATAGAGCCGCTGCAGGTGGTCGCCATCGCGCTGACCGCCATGGTCATTGCCCTGTTATCCACGCTGTACCCGTCGTGGCGCGCCGCCGCCGTTCAACCCGCTGAGGCTTTACGTTATGAATGATTTACTGCTGTTGCAGTGCAATGACCTGTGCAAGCGCTATCAGGAAGGCAAACTGTCGACGGATGTGCTGCGCAACGTCTCCTTTGAGATGCGCAGCGGGGAAATGATGGCGATTGTCGGCAGCTCGGGTTCCGGCAAAAGTACCTTATTGCATCTCTTGGGCGGGCTGGACTCGCCCACCTCCGGCGAGGTGATTTTCAAAGGCCAGCAGATGAGCCGGCTTTCCGCGGCGGAAAAGTCCGCGCTGCGCAACCGCGAACTGGGCTTTATTTACCAGTTCCACCATCTGTTGCCGGATTTCACCGCGCTGGAAAACGTCGCCATGCCGCTGTTGATCGGCCATGTGCCGGCGGCGCAGGCGCAGGAAAAAGCGCGCGAAATGCTGGCGGCGGTCGGGCTGGAGACGCGCAGCCACCACCGGTCGGCGGAGCTGTCCGGCGGGGAACGGCAGCGCGTCGCCATCGCCCGCGCGCTGGTGAACAGTCCGTCGCTGGTGCTGGCGGACGAGCCGACCGGCAACCTCGATCAGCGCACGGCGGATACGATTTTTGAACTGCTGGGCGAACTGAACGCGCGTCAGGGGACGGCGTTTCTGGTGGTTACCCATGATTTACAGCTGGCGGGCCGCCTGAACCGGCAGTTGGAAATGCGCGACGGCCGGTTGCAGCAGGACGTGACGCTGATGGGAGTGCCGCAATGACCTTTCCTCCGCTTTCCCTGCTGATCGGCCTGCGTTTCAGCCGCGGCCGGCGGCGCGGCGGCATGGTTTCGCTGATTTCGGTGATTTCGACGGTGGGTATCGCCCTGGGCGTGGCGGTGCTGATCGTCGGCTTAAGCGCAATGAACGGTTTCGAGCGCGAGTTGAATAATCGCATTTTAGCGGTGGTTCCCCACGGCGAAATCGAACCGGTTAACCAACCCTTTGACGGCTGGCGGTCGATTCTGCCCAAAATCGAGCAGGTGCCCGGCGTGGCGGCGGCGGCGCCCTATATCAACTTTACCGGTCTGCTGGAAAACGGCGCCAATCTGCGCGCCATTCAGGTGAAAGGCGTCGACCCGCAGCAGGAGAGCCGCCTCAGCGCCTTACCCCGCTTTGTGATGAACAACGCCTGGGCAAATTTTCGCGCCGGGGAGCAGCAGGTGATTATCGGCCAGGGCGTGGCCAAGGCGCTGAACGTCAATGAGGGCGACTGGGTGACGGTGATGATCCCCAACAGCGACCCGCAGATGAAGCTGATGCAGCCAAAGCGTATCCGGCTGCAGGTCAGCGGCATTCTGCAGCTCAGCGGCCAGCTCGACCATAGTCTGGCGCTGGTGCCGCTGGCGGATGCGCAGCGCTATCTGGATATGGGGGAGAGCGTAACGGGGATCGCCATTAAAGCCGCGGATGTCTTCAGCGCCAATAAGCTGGTGCGCGATGCGGGCGAGGTCAGCAACGCCTACGTCTATATCCGCAGCTGGATCGGCACCTACGGCTATATGTACCGTGATATCCAGATGGTGCGCACCATTATGTATCTGGCGATGGTGCTGGTGATCGGCGTGGCCTGCTTCAATATCGTATCCACGCTGGTGATGGCGGTGAAAGATAAAAGCGGCGATATCGCGGTGTTGCGCACCCTGGGCGCCACGGACGGGCTTATCCGCGCTATATTTGTCTGGTATGGCTTGCTCGCCGGCCTGTTGGGCAGCGTGCTCGGCGTGGCCGTGGGGGTGATCGCGACGCTGCAACTGACCAATATCATTCGCGCCATTGAATCGATAACCGGTCATCGCTTCCTGTCGGGCGACATCTATTTTATTGATTTTCTGCCGTCGGAGCTGCACGTTATCGACGTCGTCAGCGTGCTGGCGACGGCGCTGGTGCTGAGTCTGATCGCCAGCTGGTATCCGGCGCGCCGCGCCAGCCGGATCGATCCCGCGCGGGTATTGAGCGGGCAGTAACCTTTTATACCCACGCTCGGCGCCGTGCGGTGTGGGGATGAGCCATCAACCAGTAAGGGGCGGTCATGTACTACTACGGTTTTGACATGGGCGGTACAAAGATCGCGCTGGGCGTATTTGATGCCGAACTGAACCAGATTTGGCAGAAGCGGGTCGCCACGCCGCGCAACAGTTATGAAACCCTGCTGAATACCCTGGTCGAGCTGACCAGGGAAGCCGACGCGCAGACGGGAGCGGAAGGTAAAATCGGCATCGGCGTGCCGGGGATGCAGACCGGCAATAACGGCGCGCTGTTTACCGCCAATCTGCCGGCGACCATGGGACGGCCGTTAGGGCAGGATCTGAGTCATTTATTACAGCGCGAGATCCGCATCAACAACGACGCCAACTGTTTTGTTCTCTCCGAGGCCTGGGATGCGGAGTTCCGCGCCTACCCGGTGGTGCTGGGGATGATCCTGGGCACCGGCGTCGGCGGCGGCCTGGTGGTGAACGGCCGCCCGGCGGAGGGGCGCAACGGCATCACCGGCGAGCTCGGCCATTTCCGCCTGCCGTGCGACGCGCTGGATATTCTCGGTGATGACATCCCGCGCGTGAAATGCGGCTGCGGGCAGTCCGGCTGCATTGAAAACTATATTTCAGGCCGCGGCTTCGAGTGGCTGTACGCCCACTATTATCAACAGCCGCTGCCGGCCGTGACCATTATCCGCCACTATCGCGCGGGGGATGCCAATGCGCTGGCGTTCGTCGATCGCTTTATGGATCTGCTGGCGGCCTGTTTAGGCAATCTGTTGACCCTTATCGATCCCCACCTGCTGGTGCTGGGCGGCGGATTATCGAATTTCGACGAAATATATCAGATATTGCCCACGCGTTTGCCCGCGCGGCTATTGCCGATTGCCAAACCGCCGCGCATCGAAAAGGCGCGCTATGGCGATGCGGGCGGCATTCGCGGCGCGGCTTTGCTACACTTAATGAATCAATAGCAGGAGCAGTTATGCATACGCATCAACGATTAGGACGCTTTCACAAAGGGAAACGTATGCGTCAGCAGCGTCTGCGTGCACGCATTTTTCATCGAGACTATCTGGCGGCAACCGAAGTGAAAAAACCACGAGTCGTTGTGTTAACCGGGGCAGGCGTTTCCGCGGAATCAGGCATACGAACCTTTCGCGCGGCCGACGGCCTGTGGGAAGAGCATCGGGTTGAGGATGTCGCCACTCCGGAAGGTTTTCAGCGTAACCCCGAGTTGGTGCATGCATTTTACAACGCCCGCCGTCGGCAGCTGCAACTGCCGGAAATTGTGCCCAATGCGGCGCATCTGGCGCTGGCTAATCTGGAAACGCTGTTGGGGGATAATTTTTTACTTATCACGCAGAATATCGACAACTTGCACGAGCGCGCCGGCAGCCAGCGGATTATTCATATGCACGGCGAGTTGCTGAAGGTGCGTTGCTGCCAGAGCGGACAGATTTTTGACTGGCCGGGCGATCTCTCCGCCGACGAACGCTGTCACTGCTGCCAGTTTCCCGCGCCGTTACGCCCGCATATCGTCTGGTTTGGCGAAATGCCGCTGGAAATGGAGCGGATTTATCAGGCGCTGGCGCAGGCCGACTATTTTATCGCCATCGGCACCTCGGGGCACGTCTATCCCGCCGCCGGGTTTGTACATGAAGCGCATTCGCACGGCGCTTATACCATTGAGCTGAATCTTGAACCTAGCCAGGTGGAAAGCCAGTTCGATGAAAAAATCTATGGCCCGGCCGGCACGGTGGTGCCCGAATTCGTCAGCGCCTGGCTGACGCGACGGAAAAATATAGCATTTTGATGGTTCAGAACGTTGACAAAGTAGCGATTGGTAAGACGACTCCAAATCCGTCATTCCTGCAGGTCCCCGCTTTCGCGAGGAGGAGTCTCCGGCGACACCGATCTGCTTGCGGAAGCAGATCCCCGCCTACTGCCGCGGGGATGACCGCTGGTGGTATTCGGGAGTGCTATTTCGGTGTGGGTTTGTCATCAGTCTCATTTTAATGATTTCGTTTTCGTGGCCCCGCCTTTTATTCGATTAGCGAATAACTAATAAACTTTATATTCTTTCCTTACCATGGCTGGCTCGGTAGGATCCCTCCGAGCCAGGTCATTAACACATTCTTTTGCGGCCGGATAGGATCATATGACGATATCGGCGCACTGAGTTTATTGTAAATTGTGATTTAACTCCTTAATAGTTAAGGAATAAAAATAATAATGGGATGTGCTTCATAATGATTACTCTCTCGAATGTCTCGAAAGTATTCGATAGTTCCTCTGGCTCCATCAGCGCGGTTGAAGACGTTAGCCTGAGCGTTGAAACCGGGCAGATTTACGGCATCATCGGTTACAGCGGCGCCGGAAAAAGTACCCTGATCCGCCTGTTGAACGGTCTTGAAACCCCCACCAGCGGTTCGATCGTGGTCGACGGGCAGGATATCGCCAAAGCCAACAGCGCTGAACTGCGCGCGGCGCGTTTGCGCATCAGCATGGTTTTCCAGCACTTCAATTTGCTGTGGTCGCGAACGGTAAGTGAAAATATTGCCTTTTCGATGCAGATCGCCGGGGTCAAAAAAGCGCAAATCAAGGCCAGAGTGGCGGAACTGGTCGCCCTGGTGGGGCTGCAGGGCAGGGAAAACGCCTATCCTTCCCAGCTAAGCGGCGGCCAAAAGCAGCGTGTGGGGATCGCCCGCGCATTGGCGAACAACCCGGTGGTGCTGCTGTGCGACGAAGCGACGTCCGCGCTCGACCCGCAAACCACCGACTCTATTCTTGATTTGCTGCTGGATATCAATCGCAAGCTAAATCTGACCATCGTGCTGATCACTCATGAGATGCACGTGGTGCGAAAAATTTGTCAGCGCGTGGCGGTGATGGAAAACGGCCGCATCGTGGAGGAGGGCGCGGTGCTGGATGTCTTTACCCACCCTCAGCAGGCGATTACCCAGCAGTTTGTCAGGCAGGTGACGCAGTATGAAGAGACGCAGGAGAGCTTTAATCCGCTTCTGGTGGAGTCGCTGTCCGGCGCGGTGGTCAAACTGACCTTTGTCGGGGTACAAACCCAGCAGCCGGTGATTTCGGAATTGATCCAGCGCTACGGTCTGACCGTTAATATTTTGCACGGGAAAATAACCCAGACGTTAAATGGCGCATTTGGCGAACTCTATGTTCACGTTGCAGGGAATGAACAGCAGCTGGAAAACATGCTGGAATTGGTACAGGAAAAGAACATTACCGCCGAGGTGATTAAACATGCTTGAGACACTGTTCCCTCACCTGCAGGTCGACCGCCTGCTTGATGCGACCTATGAAACGATTTACATGACGGCCATCGCCGGGCTGGCGACCTTTGTGCTGGGGGTGATACTGGGCGTGCTGCTATTTCTCACCTCCCGCGGACAGCTATTGCAAAACCGCCTGGTGTACACGCTGGTTTCGGTGGTGGTAAACGTATTCCGTTCCATCCCGTTTATAATTTTGATCGTGCTGCTGATCCCGTTTACCCGGGTCATCGTCGGCACCATTTTAGGCGCCAACGCGGCCCTGCCGGCATTGATTATCGGCGCGGCGCCGTTTTACGCCCGGCTGGTGGAAATCGGCCTGCGCGAAGTGGATAAAGGGGTCATTGAGGCGGCCCGCTCGATGGGGGCCAGAATCAGTACCATCATTTTCAGGGTGCTATTGCCCGAGTCTTCACCGGCGCTGGTTTCCGGTATTACGGTAACGCTAATCGCGCTGGTGAGTTATACCGCTATGGCGGGTGTTATTGGGGCCGGAGGGCTGGGCAACCTGGCCTATCTGGAGGGTTTTCAACGCAATCACGGCGATGTGACGCTGGTGGCGACGATAATGATCCTGCTGCTGGTTTTCATTATCCAGTTTATTGGCGATACCGTTACGGCAATTCTTGATAAACGTTAATATTATAAAGGAATGATGATGATGAAGACGCGTAAAATTTTAATGCTGGCTTATGCCTCTCTGACCGCTCTGAGTCTGACCGCGTTTTCTGCGGTCGCGGACACCAAACTGGTGGTGGGAGCGTCGAACGTTCCGCACGCCGAAATTCTTGAACAGGCGAAACCGATTCTGGCGAAAGAGGGCGTCGACCTCCAGATCCAGCGCTTTCAGGACTATATTCTGCCGAATACGGCGTTAGCCAGCCGTGATATCGACGCCAACTATTTTCAGCACGTCCCCTATCTGGAAAGCGTGCTGAAAGATCACGCCGGCGATAAGAGCTACGATTTCGTCAATGCGGGGGCGATCCATATCGAACCGATCGGTATTTATTCCAAAAAGCACAAGAGCCTGCAGGATCTGCCGGAAAACGGCAAGATCATTCTCGGCGACGCGGTGGCTGAAGAAGGGCGTATCCTGTCCATCTTCGAAAAGGCGGGGGTGATTAAACTGAAACCGGAGGTCAAACGCGTTGACGCCCGTATCAGCGATATCGTCGAAAACCCGAAAAAGCTGCAATTCCTGCCGAGCGTCGAGCGCGGCCTGTTGCCGCAGGTTTATGCCAATAACGAAGGGGATGCGGTGGTTATCAACGCCAACTACGCCATCGATGCCGGTCTGAATCCGACCAAAGATCCCATCGCGGTAGAGAGCGGCGAAGATAATCCGTACGCCAATATCATCACCGTTCATCGCGGCGACGAAAACAAACCGGAGATTAAAGCGCTGGTCAAGGTTCTGCACTCCAAGGAGATCCAGGACTTTATCAAGCAGAAATATGCCGGCGCGGTCATCCCGGTAAATTAATAATCCCTTCTTTGCTCCCTCCCCTGAGAAGGGGAGGGTTGCGCCGCTGTACCATCCGCACATTCATTGATCTGATCAACGGCGAACGTCGCCGCGTGGTTAAAGAAACAGAACTCACATTCATCGCAGCGGGCGTGGGAGGCGGCGGCTGATGGCGGAATATCGCGGGAACGCGATAGCCGTTGGATGGCACTGCGCAAAATCGTCAACATGGTCCTATATCCTCGCTGAAGCCTGTCGGGACGGTCGCCGGTCATTAGTAAATGAGAGCTGTTCTCATACGACTAATCGTAGCCGATATTTTGTCAAGCGCGGAATGGCGAATGTCAATGTGCGTCAACGGGCGCCGCGTGACAATCAGGCGCGGAAGCGGCCGCCAAAATCGGTTACCATAGCGCAGGCGCCTGCGGGACAGGCGTCTTTCCTTTGTCGCGGATGGACTATGCAGCCTTTGAATTCGGGATATACCCAGTTAAAACAGCGGCAGCGCGTGCGGGATCGCCAGCGGTTAATCCTGCTGTTCTTTCTGACGCTGTCGACGCTGACCCTCGGCCTGTGCGCCGGCGAACGCTGGATTTGGCCGTTACGCTGGCTGGACGAAAGCCAGCGCATCTTCGTCTGGCAACTGCGTTTACCCAGAACCCTGGCGGTGATGCTGGTGGGGGCGAGTCTGGCGATGTGCGGCGCGGTGATGCAGGCTATTTTTAACAACCCGCTGGCCGAACCGGGGCTGCTGGGCGTCGCCAACGGCGCGGGCGTGGCGCTGGTGCTCGGCGTACTGCTGGGTCAGGGCATGCTGCCTGTATGGGCGCTAAGCCTGAGCGCCATCGCCGGCGCGCTATTGATTACCTTTCTGCTGCTGCGCTTCGCCCGCCGGCACGTTTCCAACGCCCGCCTGCTGCTGATTGGCGTGGCGCTGGGCATTATCTGCAGCGCGGTCATGACGTGGGCGGTCTATTTCAGCACCAGCCTGGATTTGCGCCAGCTGATGTACTGGATGATGGGCGGATTCAGCGGAATCGACTGGCGGCACGGCTGGCTGATGCTGGCCCTGTTGCCGCTGATCCTGTGGCTGAGCCGCCGGGGAGAGGTGCTGAACGGGCTGGCGCTGGGGGAGATAGCGGCGCGCCAGCTGGGCGTGTCGGTCTACCACTGGCGCAACCTGCTGGTGTGGGTCGTCGGCGCGCTGGTGGGGCTAAGCGTGGCGCTGGCGGGGGTGATCGGCTTTGTCGGTTTGATTATTCCCCATATGCTGCGCCTGTGCGGATTAACCGATCAGCGTTATCTATTAACCGGCTGCGCGCTGGCCGGCGGCTCGATTCTGATGCTGGCGGATACGCTGGCGCGCATCGCCCTGGCTTCCGCCGAGTTGCCGATTGGCGTAGTTACCGCTACGCTGGGAGCACCGTGGTTTATCTGGCTGTTGTTGCGCAACAGACTTTAGCGCTTTGCCACGCGGACAGAAATAAGTAACGATCTCCCTTCTCGCAGGATAAAAAGGATCAAGACGATGAGTAATGAAATCTATGCCATTCCGCTGAAAACCATTACCGGGCAAGAGACGACGCTTGAGCCCTATCAGGGCAAGGTGGCGTTAATCGTCAACGTTGCCTCAAAGTGTGGGTTGACCAAACAGTACGACGCGCTGGAAAAAGTCTACCAAACCTATCGCGATAAGGGATTCGTGGTGCTGGGATTCCCGTCGAACGAATTCGCCGGGCAGGAGCCGGGCAGCGAGGAAGAGATTCAGGAATTTTGCCGCACAAACTTTGGCGTGCAGTTCCCGCTGTTCAGCAAGATCGAAGTCAACGGCGCCGGCCGTCATCCGCTGTACCAGCTTTTGATCCGCGAGCAGCCTGAAGCCGAGGGTTCGCTGCTGAGTCCTTTTTACGCTCGCCTGGTCAATAAAGGCCGCAAACCGGCGAATCCGGAAGATATCTTATGGAATTTTGAAAAATTCCTGGTTGCCCGCGATGGCGGCGTGATCGCGCGTTTCTCCCCCGATATCACTCCCGACGACGCGGTGATTATCAAGGCTATCGAAGCGGCGCTGGCGAAATAGTTGGCGCCGCACTCTGCACCCTTGCTGCAACTGCGGCAGGCGGGGGTTTTTCCCCGCCTGTCTCCGGTTGACGCCGCCTGCGGCTCCGGCCGGCTGTTGCACGTTATCGGCCCCAACGGCGCGGGGAAAAGCACCCTGCTGGCCAGAATAGCGGGCATGCTTGCCGGAGAGGGGACGGTCTGTCTCTCCGGCGGGCCGCTGGAGGCGTGGTCCGCCCAGGAGTTGGCGCTTCGCCGGGCTTACCTTGCCCAGCAGCAGCCTACCGTATCGATGATGCCGGTGTTCCAATATTTACGCCTGCACCAGCCGCCGCTGGCCGACGAGGCGATTATCGAACGGACCGTCGATTTTCTGGCCGCCCGGCTGATGCTGGCCGACAAACTGACCCGTTCGCTGACCCGGCTTTCCGGCGGGGAGTGGCAGCGCGTCAGGCTGGCCGCCGCGCTATTGCAGATCTGGCCGCAGGCCAATCCCCACGGCCGCCTGCTGCTGCTGGATGAACCCGCCAACAGCCTTGATGTGGCGCAGCAGGTCGCGCTGGACGATCTGCTGCGGCTGCTTTGCCGGTCGGGATTGACGGTGATTGTCTGCGCCCACGATCTGAACCACAGTCTGCAACATGCCGACGATATCTGGCTGATGTCCGGCGGGAAACTGGTCGCCGCGGGAGAGACCGCGCAGATTATGCAGCCGCAGACGCTGTCGTCCGTGTTCGGCGTCGATTTCCAGCGCTGCCGGGTTGACGGCCGCCACTGGCTGATACCCCGTCGCGCCTGACGTTCGACGGCGGGAAACGTCGCCTTTACTTGCCAGTTACGCCCTTTCGACGCTAAATTACATGCATATCATTCAGATAGTTCTTCTCCGCCGATTTTCTGCATCAATCCGCGGATTTTCAGGTAAAAAAACATGATACGTCTAAAGCAGCTATTGATGTTGGCAAGCCTGATACTGGTGGGGTGCAGCAGTCATCGCAATCCGCCGCCGGATGCGCGCCTGAGCGATTCGATTATGGTGGTGGCGCAGTTGAACGATCAGCTAAATCAATGGTATCGCACGCCTTACCGCTATGGCGGTCTGGATCGCAACGGTATCGATTGTTCCGGCTTTGTCTACCTGACCTTCCGCGACCGCTTCGGCATCCGCCTGCCGCGCAGCACCGATGCGCAAACGGAAATGGGGGAACGCGTGGATCGCGACAGCCTGATACCGGGCGATCTGCTGTTTTTCAAAACCGGCAGCGGCGGCAACGGGCTGCACGTGGGCATCTACGATAAAGACGACCAGTTTATCCACGCCTCCACCAGTCAGGGAGTCATCCGCTCATCGCTGGATAACGTCTATTGGAAGCGGGCATACTGGCAGGCCCGCCGTATCTGATTCGCCCTTGAGGGCGACTATGGAGCCTTATGTCTTCTCTGCGTTTATTGCTCTCCGACTCTTTCGACCCCTGGTTTAATCTGGCGGTCGAAGAGTGTATTTTCCGGCAGATGCCGACCGCGCAGCGGGTGCTGTTTTTATGGCGCAACGCGGAGACCGTGGTCATTGGCCGGGCGCAGAATCCGTGGAAAGAGTGTAATACGCGCCGCATGGCGCAGGACGGCATCAAACTGGCGCGGCGCAGCAGCGGGGGCGGGGCGGTATTTCACGATTTGGGCAATACCTGTTTCACCTTTATGGCGGGCAAGCCGGAATACGATAAAAGCGTTTCAACCCGCATTATTCTTAATGCGCTGGCGGCGCAGGGGATTGATGCCAGCGCCTCCGGCCGTAACGATTTGGTTATCGATACCGCCGACGGCCCGCGGAAAATATCGGGTTCCGCTTACCGGGAAACCAAAGATCGCGGTTTTCATCATGGCACCCTGCTGTTGAACGCGGACCTGAGCCGTTTAGCCGACTATCTTAATCCCGATGTGAAAAAATTACAGGCGAAGGGAATTACCTCGGTGCGTTCGCGGGTAGCCAATCTTATTGAGCTATTACCGACGCTCGATCATCAGCAAATATGCCAGTCGGTGATACAGGCCTTTTTTGATTATTACGCCGAACGCTGTGAGCCGGAAATTATTTCCCCCGCCGCCTTTCCGGATCTGCCGGGATTCAGCGAACAGTTCGCCCGCCAGAGCAACTGGGAGTGGAATTTCGGACAGGCGCCGGATTTTACCCATTTACTGGATACCCGTTTTTCCTGGGGAGGCGTTGAATTACATTTTGACGTTGAGCGCGGCGTCATTGTCCGCAGCCAGATTTTTACCGACAGTTTACATCCGGCTCCGCTGGAAGCCCTGGCGGTGGCTCTGCGCGGCACGGCTTATCGGCCGGAAAATATGGCGGGTATTTGTCAGCAATTAAGCGTGGAATTTCCGCAACAGCACCATGAATTACAACAAATGGCCGCGTGGCTGGCGGAAAGCATTCAATAATAGACGACGTTTTTGTTTTTCAGTTTCCTCTGAGTGAAAAATATACAGTTCTGGTCTATAGAATGAGGTAGTTAATTTTATAGGCTTTAGCTGCTGTATGCTTATCCGGCTGGAAGTGGACTATGTTAATGAGTATGTTTTCTGGCCTATTTATAGTCTGGAAGGGCGATTATTGGCCGTTGAAATGGTCAGCCGGTTTAATAGCAGGTCCGGAAATCTGAGTATCCCGCCTGATATTCTTTTCAATGTACTGAATAAATCGCAAAAACATGATTTTATTAAAGAACAGCTGGCATTTATAAAAAACAATGCAGACTGGTTTATTGATAAGCATATTCTGCTGGCGCTAAAAGTTGACGCTGAGACGGTGGATTTTCTGTTAACGTCAAAAACAGTGCGTAATGATATTAACGACCTGCCGTTCATTCAGCTGGAAATTAATGAGATCTTTCCGGATTTGGCGCAGGGAAAAGAAAACGCCCGTCTTTTGAAATTGAGCAAATTATTTAATCTTTGGCTGGATAACTTTGGTTCGGGAAAAAGCAACCTGAAACCGTTGCATGACGGCCTGCTTAATTCGCTGAAAATGGATCAGAATCTGGTGGAGCATCTATTATCCCGATCGGCGAACACGTTGATTATGGAGCCGTTATTACGGATCATTAAAAACTATTATCCGGGAGTGAGGGTTATCGTTAAAGGCATCGATACCCCGGATTGTCTGGCTAAAGTCAGGAATCTGAATATTGATGCGCTGCAGGGCAATCTTTGGCCGGCGGTTCACTTCGATGAGCTGAAAACGCAGATTGATTTTTCTCGCTAAGCCTTATCTTTTCTCCCCCTGATTCTTCGGCGCCGAAGAATATCCCCACAGTTGGCCGGGTGTTAATTCCCCGATGGCCGCTCTACACTTTGCGGTAGAGGGGAAAAATATGCCGCAGAAACCATCGTTCGTTAATCACTATTTCCACCAGTTGCCGGGTTTCTACACCGAACTGCAGCCGACGCCGCTGCAGGGCGCGCGTTTGCTCTATTACAGCCGCGGACTGGCGGATGAGCTGGGGCTATCCGCGCAATGGTTTACCCGCCGGCATGACGCGGTGTGGCGCGGCGAGGCGCTGTTGCCGGGCATGAAGCCGCTGGCCCAGGCGTACAGCGGCCATCAGTTCGGCATGTGGGCGGGGCAACTGGGCGACGGGCGCGGCATTCTGCTGGGTGAACAGCAACTGGCGGACGGCCGCAGCATGGACTGGCATCTTAAAGGCGCCGGGCTGACGCCCTATTCCCGCATGGGGGACGGGCGCGCGGTGCTGCGCTCGGTTATCCGCGAGTTTCTGGCGTCCGAAGCCCTGCATCATCTGGGCATCCCGACGACGCGGGCGCTGACCGTCGTCACCAGCGAGCAGGCGATAGCGCGCGAACGGGAAGAGCCGGGGGCGATGCTGCTGCGCGTGGCGGAAAGCCACGTGCGCTTCGGCCACTTCGAACATTTCTATTATCGCCGCGAAGGCGAAAAGGTGCGCCAACTGGCGGATTTCGTCATCGACCGCCACTGGCCGCAGTGGCGGGATGACCCGCGGCGCTATGCGCTATGGTTCGGCGATGTGGTGGAGCGCACGGCGCGGCTGATTGCTCACTGGCAGAGCGTCGGCTTTGCCCACGGCGTGATGAATACCGACAATATGTCCATCCTCGGTTTAACCATTGATTACGGACCGTTCGGCTTTCTGGATGATTACCAGCCAGACTATATCTGCAACCACTCCGACCATCAGGGGCGTTATGCCTTTGATAATCAACCGGCGGTCGGGCTGTGGAATCTGCATCGTCTGGCGCAGTCGCTGTCGGGGCTGATGGACACCGACGAACTGGAAACGGCGCTGGCGCGTTACGAGCCGACGCTGATGCAAAAATATGGCGAGCTGATGCGCGCCAAACTGGGGCTGTTTACCGCGGATGCCGAGGATAACGCGATTCTGGTGGAGCTATTGCGCCTGATGCGGCAGGAGCGGCGCGACTATACCCGCACCTTCCGTCTGCTGGCCGACGGCGAACAAAGCGACGCGCTTTCCCCGCTGCGCGATGAGTTTATCGATCGTCCGGCGTTCGATCGCTGGTTTGCGGCGTACCGCAAACGCCTTGCGCGGGAACCGCAGCATGATGCCGCGCGCCGGCAGCGGATGAAGGCCGCCAATCCCAACTATATTCTGCGCAACTATCTGGCGCAGCAGGCCATCGAACGGGCGGAAAAAGAGGATATCAGCGTGCTGGCCCGCCTGCATCAGGCGCTTTGCCGGCCCTATGAGGAGCAACCGGAAATGGACGATCTGGCGGCGTCGCCGCCGGAGTGGGGCAAGCATCTCGAGATATCCTGCTCCAGCTGACAGCCGGCCCGCTCCCTGACCGGCCGGCATTGGGCTACCGGCGCAGATGCACCTGCGGAATCGGGTAGTCGGGGTGCAGGCCGACGTTGAGATCGGCCTGATACCAGCGGGTCAGTATCTCCGTTTGCAGCACCTGATGCGGCGAACCTTGCGCCACCAGTTTCCCCTGGTGCAGCAGCAGGATCCGGTCGGCGTACAGGGCGGCCAGATTAAGATCGTGCAGTACGCAGCAGACGGCCAGCGGCTGCTGCCGGGTCAGCTGTTTTAACAGGCGCAGCAGATGCTGCTGATGGTAGAGATCCAGCGCCGAGGTGGGTTCGTCAAGAAACAGCCAGCCCGGCGTCGGCTGCGGGTGCCACAGCTGAGCCAGTACGCGGGCCAGCTGTACGCGCTGCTGTTCGCCGCCGGAGAGATGGCGATAATCGCGATTCGCCAGATCCCAACAGCCGGTCTGCTCCATCACCCGGCGGATAACGTCGTCATTCCGCCGGTCGCGTCCGTAAGGGGAGCGGCCCATAGCGACCACGTCGCGTACGCTGAAGGAGAAAGCCAGCCCGCTGTGCTGACGCATCACCGCGCGGGTTTTCGCCAGCGCGTCCGGCGCCCAGTGGGAAAGCGGCTTACCGGCCAACAGGCACTCCCCCTGATGCGGCGTCACATACCCGGTCAACAGACGCAGCAGCGTGGACTTGCCCGCGCCGTTGGGGCCGATAATCGCCACGATTTCGCCGCAGTTCACCTCCAGCGAAACCGCCTCGGTGAGGTAGCGTCCGCCGATCCGGTAACTCAGATTATGGGCCAGCAATGCGTTATCCCGTCCGGCGCTATTCATTTCCGCGTCCTTTATGCTGCACGATCAGCCATAAAAAATAGGGGCCGCCAATCAGGCTGGTTAACAGCCCGACGGGCATCTCCGCCGGAGACAGCAGGGTACGAGCCAGGGTGTCCGCCACCAGCAGCAGGCAGGCGCCTCCCAGAACCGAACCGGGAATAAGCCAGCGGTGGTCGGCGCCCAGGTGCATGCGGATCAGATGAGGAACCACCAGCCCGATAAAACCGATCACCCCGCTGACGGCAACCGCCACGCCCACCAGCAGTGAGCTTAACAGCAAGAGGGTATATTTGGTGCGTTTCACGTTAACGCCCAGATAGTGCGCCTCTTCGTCCCCCAGTTGTAACAGGTTTAAGCGGCGGGTCTGATACAGGGTGATCGCCATGGCGGGCAGCGCCAGCGTGGCCGCCACCAGCAGCATCGGCCACTGCGCCTGTCCCAGGCTGCCCATGCCCCACAGTGAAAACTGGCGCAGCTGTTGGTCGTTGCTGATATAGGTCAGCACGCCAACCGCCGCGCCGCACAGGGCGTTAAGGGCGATGCCGGCCAGCAAGAGCCGCGTCAGTCCGCCCTGTTCGCCGCGGCTAAGGATAAAAATGATCGCGGTAATCGCCAGACTGCCGACGAAGGCCGCCAGCATCGGGCTGTAAAGCGACAGCAAGGGCGGCAGGCCGAGCGGCAGAACAATGGTCAGCGCCACGCACAGCGCCGCGCCGCTGCTGATCCCCAGCAGGCCGGGATCGGCCAGCGGATTGCGGAACAGCCCCTGCATAATGCCGCCGGAACAGGCCAGCGCGCTGCCGACCAAAACGGCCAGCAGCACGCGGGGCAGGCGGATATGCAGCCAGATATGCCATAGCGGATCGTCCAGGGACGTCTGCCACAGCGTGTGAAACGATAGGTTGAGCGCGCCCAGATTAGCCGCGCATACCATCAGCGCCAGCAGCAGCAACAGCAGCCCCGCCAGCCAATAACCGGGATGTAGCCGTGGCGTCATTTTATCTGTTCTGCGGCCTGACGCAGCGTGGCCATCAGCGTCGGCGTCTCCAGCGTAAAGCCGAGTATCGCCATATCGTCAACCACCAGCAGGCGGTTGTTTTTCCCCGCCGGCGTCAACGACAGGCCCGGCAATTTCCAGATTTGCGCTTCGCCGCCCAGGCTCTTCAGCCCCTGCGTGGTGATCACGATCAGGTCGGGAGCGCTGGCGATCACCCCCTCCTGCGATAATGGCTGATAGCGTTGGCTGCCCTGCATGGCATTGCGCAACCCGACGCTGCGGATAATGGTATCGGCGGGGGTATTCTGCCCGGCCGCCATGGCCGTCATCCCGCCGTGGCTGAGGATGAAAAGCGCTTTAACCGGCAGGGGAGTGGTGGCGACCTTGTCCAACTGCTGGCGGTATGCGTCGGTCAGCGCCTTGCCTTGCGCCTCCTTATCTAACGCCTGGGCAATGACGTTAATCTTTTGCGGCACGGTTTCCAGCGCCGGTTTGGCCGGCACGTTGATCACCCGGGTGCCGCTTTCCGCCACCTGCTGCAACACCAGCGAGGGCTGCGACAGTTCGCTGGCAATCACCAGCGAGGGTTTCATCGCCAGAATCCCCTCGGTATTCAGCTGGCGCATATAGCCCACGTCGGGGAGTCGGGTGGCGGCGTCAGGGTGCAGACTGGTGCTGTCTCTGGCGACCAGATCTTTTTCCGCCCCCAGCGCGTAGATGATTTCGGTAACGTCGCCGCCGACGGACACGATACGTTCCGCGGCCGAAACGCTGAGCGGCAGGAGCGTCAACAACGGCAATAGCCAGTTTTTCATGCGGCAAGATCCTTACGTGGTTTCAGCGCGGCTACCTGTTCGCGCCACTGCTGCTGTTCGGCGCTGCCTTCGGTGCGCTGGCCGAATAATTGCGCGATTTGCGTACCGTCCGCGGCATACAGTTCCAGACTGGTTACGATACCGTCGGCGGTCGGTTTGCGCGTGACCCAGCTTTCGGCGATGGCGTTCTCAATCAGATGCAGCGTGAAATCCCGATTAAAGATATTAATCCATTCGGCATGCTGCTCCACCCGCTCCACGCGTTCGATTTTACCGGTAAAAATCTGCACGCAGCCGCGATTGCCAACAAATACCATAATTTCATTCTGCGCGTCTTTGGCGGCGAACAGGATCTGTGATAACGCGTGGTTATCAACCTGATAGGCCAGGTCGTCGCTGACGGCGCGGAACGCCTGCTGACGGGTGAGATTGTAGCGCTTCAACAGGATAAAGAACTGGTGAACATCGGTCATCGCCCGCCAGTCGGCTTCAAGTGCCGGGTTATGCTGCGTCGCCGGGGCGTCGGCTGCGTCGGCGGCCGGCGGGCGGATCAGCAGCGCGGGGTTTTCGCTGCTGGCGAATGTCTCGATAACCCGCCGCCAGGCCTGGCTGTCGGTGTCGTCGGTAGGGTAAACCTTCAGAATGGCGTCACCCTGATGGTCGAAAAACTGAATGCTTTCACGCTCCCCGCGCGGCGTGGTTTCCCGCAGGAGGAAGGCGGAAGCCCATGAATGCAGAAATAGGCGTAAATCCAGCTCGCGCGGATTCAGGATAAGGCCGGCATGCCCGTCCAGATGCTGATTGCGGTAATAACCGACGTGCTCGTGAACGGCATATTCATTGCGCGTAATCGACTTGGTCTTGCCAACCTGCTCCAGCGCGCCCAGCCAGCTTTTGGCGTCGCCTTGCAGGCGCTGCGCGTCATGCCCGACGCGCGCGTGCGTCAATTCCGCTTCGCTGACGCCGAGCAGGCCGGCCAGATCGCGGGCGTATTTACGCGGATGCGCGGTTTTAGCCTGGAGGTATTGTTGGTAAAGTGAAGTCTGCATCGTCGCTTCCTTATTCTTTGTCATAGTCACAGCATAGCCAGAAATTAATGAGAATCATTTTCATGTAACAAAAAAGTTACATCAAGTGAAATTTTCTTAATCCGTAAAATGAAACGGCGGCCGGGGCGGGGGGGGAAATGCCGGCTGACGGCGACGCGTTGTTCGGGCGCAAGCGGCCGGCGGCGTCAGAGGATGGAGGGAGCGGAAGGGCATAAAGCTAAACCGGACGGCCTTGCAAGGGCTGCCCGGTTAGCGTTTCACCGACCGGACGGCGGATTAATTCAGTTGATAAATACCCGACTGCCAGGGCTGTAGTTCAAGTTTGCCGGCATTGGGCCGCACCTGTTCTTTCATGCCGCTTTCCAGCAGGGTTTTCTTGATTGAGAACGACTCTGGCAGCGCATAGCTGACGGGCTGCTCCCTGAAATTCACCACGATAAGATATTTCTCGCCGTCGAGAGTACGGGTATAGGCGTAGACGTCGTTATCGTCGGGATCGAGATCCTGGTAAGCGCCGTAGATTAATGCCGGGGTGGCGTGCCTGAGCGCAATCAATTGACGATAAAAGCTGTAGACGGAGTGCGGATCTTTGGTCTGATTCGCGGCGTTGATTTCCTTATAGTTCGGGTTGACTCGAAACCACGGCGTACCGGTGGTAAAGCCGGCATTGGCGGCGTCGCTCCACTGGAATGGCGTGCGGCTGTTGGCCCGGTTGGTTTTCTTGACGTTATCCAGAAACTCCTGCGGCGTCACTTTCCCGCTGGCGACCACCTCCTGCCAATAGCCTTTCACGCCAAGATCGTTGAAATCTTCGATCGTTTGGAAAGGGTAATTGGTCATCGCCAGTTCGTCCCCCTGATAGATAAAGGGGGTTGCCCGCTGGGTTAACGCCATTGTGGCCAGCGCCTTGGCGGAAAGTACGCGCCACTGCGGACGATCGTCCCCGAAGTGCGACACCAGACGGGGATTATCGTGATTGTTCAGGAAGAAGGTATTCCAGCCATATTCGCCGGTCATGTTATTCAGACGGTTATTGATCTGACGGAATTGCGATAATTGCCACGTTTTCTTGCGCCATCTCTCCTCAGATGAGCGGTCAACGCGGATGAGATCGAATAAAAAGGCCATATCCAATTCTTTACGCCGTTGATCAATATATAGCGGAGCCTGCTCTATCGGCACCCCGAAGGTTTCTCCGACCGAGACGACGCCATATTTGGCGAATACCTGCTGGTGCATTTCCCGTATATAGCGGTGCAGATTAGGCCCCTGGGTATAGGCCGTGGCGAAATTTTTCTGCTGTTCAGGGGTTAAATCCGGGAAATCGGGAATTTTAGCCAGAGTGGCAACCGTATCAATGCGCAGGCAGGTCACCCCTTTGTCAATCCAGAAGCGCATAATGTCATAGGCTTGTTGCCGTACCTGGGGATTATCCCAATTAAGGTCGGGCTGGGTGACGCCGAAATAATGCAGATAGTACTGACCGGTCGCGTCGTCTTTCTGCCAGGCGGAGCCGCCGAAAAACGATGGATAGTTATTGGGCGGGTTTCCCTCTTTGCCGTCACGCCAGATGTAGTAGTCGCGATAAGGATTATCCCTGGATTTTTTACTTTCCACGAACCATTGATTCTGGTCGCTGCTATGATTAACCACCACGTCGATCATCATATGCATGTCGCGTTTCTTCATCTCGGCTATCAGCAGCTCGAAATCTTCCATCGTCCCGTATTCGCGCATTATTTTACGGTAGTCGCGGATATCGTAACCATTATCCACATTCGGCGAGTCATAGTGCGGATTAATCCAGATGCCGTTAACGCCGAGCTCTTTTAAATAATCCAGTTTTTCGATAATCCCTTTTAAGTCGCCAATGCCATCGCCGTTGCTGTCTTTAAACGAACGCGGATAAATTTGATAAAACACGGCCTCTTTCCACCAGGTAGGATGGACCGAAGCGCCATCGTTAATTGCCACGACGGATGAGCTATCTATGCCGTTATCCTGAGACGATGCGCTGCATAGACCGGAGAAAGTCAAACTCGCCAGTAATATGGCGCTGAGTGTTAAACGTTTTTTTAGCATTGTCATATAATAAATCTAATTATTTATAACTGGTTGTTTTTATGATGCTTAAATTATTAAGCATCATGCCGTTTCGCGTAGGGTATCAGGCGTGGAGATAAAATTAATTGCTATAAAAACAATGTAATTCAACCGCAATAAGCCATATGCCTTGACTTTGAGTTTCGCACTTTACCGGGTAATTAGTGATGGTCAACTTATAGTTTACTGCGGTAATTTTTTCATTGCGCGGGAATCAGCGCATGTGGGCAAAGCTAAACTGGATAATATCGTAAAATAAAACCTTAGCCGAATTATAATATTATATTTATTTTTAATTCTAGGTGATAAAAAGCGCTCAAATAATAATTTGAGCTTTGAGTGACGGCGTCGCATTTTGGCTTGATCCGCCAATTAGTACATGCGACGGCTCATACCAAGAATATCAATGATTCTGGCGGAAATTTCCTCAACCGAATAATTGGTGGTATTGATGTATTTAATCTGGTGTTTGCGAAACAGCGCCTCGACCTCGTTCAACTCCATACGGCATTGGCGCAGGGAAGCATAGCGGCTGTTGCCCATCCGTTCTTCACGAATGGTCGCCAGCCGCTCGGCGTCAATGGTCAGCCCGAACAGCTTGTGCTGGAAAGGTTTTAGCGCCTCAGGCAATCGCAGGTTATCCATATCGTCGGCGATAAAAGGATAATTGGCGGCGCGAATACCGAACTGCATCGCCAGATAGAGACTGGTGGGCGTTTTGCCGCAGCGCGATACGCCGAGCAGGATGACCTGCGCCTGATCGAGATTGCGCAGTGAAATACCGTCGTCATGGGCCAGCGTATAATCTATCGCGGCGATGCGCGCGTCATATTTACCCAGATTGCTGGCCGTCAGTCCATGGGTGCGGTTGGCGATCGGGGTGGGCGGAATATTGAGTTCTTCCTGCAGGGGGGCCACCAGCGCCTGCACGATATCCTGGCAGAACCCTTCGCTGCCGGTGATGATATTACGTACCGTCGGGGTGACGATAGAGTAAAAAACCAGCGGCCGCATGCCGCTCTGGTGATACAGGGTATTGATTTGCTCGCAAACGGCTCTGGCCCGCGCTTCACTCTCGACGAAAGGCAAGGTATAGCTGACGGTGTTCACCGGGAATTGCGACAGCACCGCATGGCCGAGCACTTCGGCGGTAATCGCCGTGCCGTCCGAGACATAAAATACGCTTCTTTCCACCTGAACTCCTTAAATGGTTTTTGCCGTACAAATCGTCAAAAAATATATTTTATAAATACTTTTATTAAAACACCTTTTCATTATATCCATGATAAAGATAATGAACTTTTACCCTATTGGATTTTTAGCTCATAAATCAATTCTGAGCCATGAAATGGTTTTTTTTACCCTGGTTGATCGATTCACCTGTCAATACTTTATAAATCGCTATGCTACGCTGATTACGTTGAGACTGATTCTTGACTGAATATTTCCATACCCTAAATTGTATGCAGAAAGGATTTTTCCGATGTCCAATAACGGCCCTGATTTGCGTAATGTCCTCTGGTATAACCAGCTTGGTATGCACGACGTTGAGCGGGTGGGGGGCAAAAATGCCTCTCTGGGTGAGATGATCACCAACCTTTCCGAACTTGGCGTTGCCGTTCCCAATGGTTTTGCGACAACGGCACAGGCGTTTAATGATTTTCTTAACCAAAGCGGTATCAACCAGCGTATCTATGAATTGCTGGATCATACCGACATTGACGATGTGAACCAACTGGCGAAGGCGGGTACGCAAATCCGCCAGTGGATTATCGATACGCCATTCCAGCCCGCGCTTGAGCAGGCGATCCGCATCGCGTACCAGCAGCTGGCCGAGGGGGAGAAAGATGCCTCTTTTGCCGTGCGTTCTTCCGCCACCGCGGAAGATATGCCGGATGCGTCCTTTGCCGGACAGCAGGAAACCTTCCTCAACGTTCAGGGCATCGAGGCGGTGATGACCGCCGTGAAGCACGTCTTTGCCTCTCTGTTTAACGATCGCGCCATTTCCTATCGCGTTCATCAGGGATACGACCACCGCGGCGTCGCGCTGTCGGCGGGGGTTCAGCGCATGGTGCGCTCCGATCTGGCCGCCGCCGGGGTGATGTTCACCATCGATACGGAATCCGGCTTTGATCAGGTGGTGTTTATCACCTCCGCCTACGGTCTGGGCGAGATGGTGGTGCAGGGGGCGGTGAACCCGGATGAGTTTTATGTGCATAAACCCACCCTGCGCGACAACAGGCCGGCCATCGTGCGCCGCAATATGGGGTCGAAAAAAATCCGCATGGTGTACGCCGACAGCCAGGAGCACGGCAAGCAGGTGCAGATCGAGGATGTGCCCGAGCAGCAGCGCGCCCGCTTCAGCCTGAGCGATGATGAAGTCCAGGCGTTGGCGCGTCAGGCGCTGCTGATTGAGCAACACTACGGCCGGCCGATGGATATCGAATGGGCGAAGGACGGTCACAGCGGCAAGCTGTATATCGTGCAGGCGCGTCCGGAAACCGTGCGTTCCAACGGCCAGGTGATGGAGCGCTATCATCTGCCGGCAGGGGGCGAGGTGCTGGTCGAGGGCCGGGCCATCGGGCATCGCATCGGCGCCGGCGAGGTGAAAGTCATTCAGAATATCAGCGAAATGCACCTGATTAACGCCGGCGACGTGCTGGTTACCGACATGACCGACCCCGACTGGGAGCCGATCATGAAGAAAGCGGCCGCCATCGTGACCAACCGCGGCGGGCGCACCTGCCATGCGGCGATTATCGCCCGCGAGCTGGGGATCCCGGCGGTGGTGGGCTGCGGAGACGCCACCGAACGGCTGAAAAACGCCCAGAAGGTGACCGTCTCCTGCGCCGAGGGCGATACCGGCTATGTTTATCACGACCTGCTGGATTTCACGGTGAAAAGCTCGCAGATTGATGCGATGCCGGACCTGCCGCTGAAAATCATGATGAACGTCGGTAATCCCGATCGCGCGTTCGATTTCGCCTGTTTGCCGAACGAGGGCGTCGGGCTGGCCCGTCTGGAATTTATCATCAACCGGATGATTGGCGTGCATCCGCGCGCGCTGTTGGAGTTTGACCAGCAGACCCCGGAGCTGCAGCGTGAAATCAAGGCACTGATGAATGGCTACGACGATCCGGTGGAATTCTATATTGCCCGGCTGACGGAAGGCATCGCGACCCTGGGCGCGGCGTTCTCGCCGAAGCGGGTGATCGTCCGGCTGTCCGATTTTAAATCCAACGAGTATGCCAACCTGGTGGGCGGCGCGCGCTACGAACCGCAAGAGGAAAACCCGATGCTCGGCTTCCGCGGGGCGGGGCGCTATGTTTCCCCGGATTTCAAAGCGTGCTTTGCGCTGGAATGCGCGGCGGTGAAACGCGTTCGCAACGATATGGGGCTGAAGAACGTGGAGATTATGATCCCGTTCGTGCGTACCGTGGCGCAGGCGGAGGCGGTAATCGACGAACTTGCGCGCCAGGGGCTGCGGCGCGGCGAAGACGGACTGAAAATCATCATGATGTGCGAGATCCCCTCCAATTCGCTGCTTGCGGAGGAGTTTCTGGCGCACTTTGACGGCTTCTCCATCGGTTCCAACGACATGACCCAGCTGGCGCTGGGGCTGGATCGGGATTCCGGCGTGGTCTCCGAGCTGTTTGACGAACGCAACGACGCCGTCAAGGCATTGCTGTCAATGGCGATCAAGGCGGCGAAGAAACAGGGTAAATACGTGGGTATCTGCGGTCAGGGTCCTTCGGACCACGAAGATTTCGCCCTCTGGCTGATGGAGCAGGGCATCGACAGCCTGTCCCTTAACCCGGATACCGTGGTGCAGACCTGGCTGAATCTGGCCGAACACCAGTAACCCGGTAAAATCAGGAGCCCGGTAACCTTTGGTTACCGGGCGTTTTTTTAGCGGGCGATAAGAAAAGATTTGAACTGCGGCGTCATTACGGCGCTGAAGCCCTGATCGGTTTTGGTGATTAAGTAAACCGCCAGTCCCTGCTGCTGCGCCAGCTTTAACGCTTTTTCCGTGCCCAGCACCATTAACCCGGTGTCCCAGCCGTCGGCTTCCAGCGCCGTTGGCGCGATAACGGTAACCGAAACCAGCTGATGGGTGATGGGTTTGCCGCTCGCCGGATCGATGACGTGGGAATAGCGCTTGCCGTCCTGCTCAAAATAATTGCGGTAGCTGCCGGAGGTGCTGATGGCGTATCCCTGTAAATCGACCGCCGCCTGAATGGCGTTCTCCCGATCGGTCGGTTTCTGGATCGCCACGCGCCAGGGTACGCCTTCGGCATTGACCCCCCGGCTGGATATGGCGCCGCCCACGGAAACCAGATAGTTGGCGATGCCTTTGCGCAACATCAACTGCGCCAGAACGTCGGCGCCGTAGCCTTCCCCCAGCGTCGACAGATCGACATAGAGGTCGGGGAGATCTTTTTGCAGCCATTCGCCGCGCTGATCGCTGAGCAGCCGAAGATGGCTTAGCCCGACGTTCTGCCTGGCCTGCTCGATCTGCTGCTGGCTGGGGATGTGCGTCGGCTGTTTTTGCGGACCGAATCCCCACAGATTGACCAGCGGCCCAACGGTAATATCCATGGCGCCGTCGGTTGCTCTGCCGATACGCTGCGCCGCCAGAATAATGTCCGCCATGCCGTTGCTGACGGGCTGGGGCTCGCCGCCGCGATACTGATTGAATCGCGATAGCGTCGAGTCGTTGCGGTAGGTGGAAATCTCGTCATTGGCCTGCTCCAGCAAACTATCGATCTCCTGCTGCAGCCGTTCTTTGCTTTCCGCCACTTCGCCGCTGATTTTGACGCTATAGAAGGTGCCCATGGTTTTTCCCTCAATGGTCAGCAGCGGACGAGGTGGGGCTGCTTGGGGGGCGCTATCGCAGGCCGCAAGCAGGCAGAGCAGACAACCAAGTAGTAATCCCCTGGCGAGATTAGTCATGAAAAAAACTCCTAGGAATAAAGCAAGGTGCTAACAAATAAAGCAAAGTGTGAGAAATGCAAATAGGAGATTAACAAAAACCTGGCCGACCGCAATTTATGGCGAGAAAAGCGATGGAGTGGCGTGCAGGGGGGAGATAAAAAAAAGCCCACCTCAGGGGATGGGCAAAGACTACACACAGCAATTCGTTACTAACTCTGACGAGGAGGAAACCTCATTGACAAACAGTAGGTTAAAGCTAGCTTTCAAATATATGCTAGAGATTATGCTTAGCCGAGTCATTAAGAATCATCCTAATGGTTAATTGTTTTTTAAGAGTTGAGAAAAAGGGCAGGGGATTGCTGCGATAAAATCGGCGCGATAATTTGGAATAAGCAAAATTTTTAGGAATAATCCCGCTAAAAACAGGCTTAATCATTAGTTTTGTTTATTTATTATAGGGCGACGGCCACGGAAAATGTCTTCCGCGGCCGCCGCTATTGCATGATGCCGCTTACTCTTTGCCGTTGTCCTGCTCAAGGGGAACAATATTCCCCGGTTCGGGAATTTCCCCCATCCAGGCGAAAATCAGCCGGTAGGATACGGCAAGCACCACCGGTCCGATAAACAATCCGATCATGCCGAAGGCCAGCAATCCGCCAATTACGCCGCACAGGATTAACAGCAGCGGCAGGTCGGCCCCCAGGCGAATCAGCACCGGGCGGATAAAGTTATCAATGGTGCCGACCACGCAGCTCAGGACCAGCAGTACCGTCCCCCAGGTGGTGTCTCCGCTCCAGTAGAGCCAGATAATGGCGGGGATCAGTATCGGGAGCGGGCCCAACTGCACCAGGCAGAACAGAAACATCAGTACCGTCAGTAAGGTGGTATACGGAATGCCGGAGATGAACAGCCCAAGGCCGCCCAGCAGCGACTGAACAATGGCGGTCACCACCACGCCCAGCGCCACGGCGCGAATGGACTGCGCCGCCAGGATCACCGCGGTATCGCCGCGCTCATGCCCGAGACGGATAGCGAAATGGCGCACCGCTTTGGCGACGGCTTCCCCCTTGTAGTAAAGCAGCGCGCTGAATATCAGCATCAGGGCGCAGTGCATCAGGAAGCGGCCGACGTGCGCGGCCTGCGCCACCAGCCAGGTGGCGGTTTTGCCCGCATAGGGCTGAATTTTGGAAAACAGGCCGCTGCCGCTGCTTTGCAGCAAGGTTTGCCAGCCGCTGAACAGTTTGTCTCCCACCAGCGGAATGGAGGTCAGCCACTCCAACCGCGGCAACGAGAAATTTTCCTGGCTGGCTCCCCAGCGCATCAGCGCCGAACTGTTGTCGATGGCGCTACTGACCAGTACGGCAATCGGCAATACGAACAGTAGAATCAGCAGCAACGTCATGGCAAGAACGGCCAGGGAGCGTCGCCCCCACAGCAAATGCTGCAGTTTAATCAACAGCGGCCAGGTCGCGATGACCACCATACAGGCCCAGGCAAATCCCAGAATAAAAGGTTGCACCACCCAAAAGCAGGCAATGATCATAATGGCAATAAACAGCAGGCTAAATAATATTCTGGCCAGATCGAAACGCTGTTGTTGAGATTTTCTTATCAATGAATAGTACCTCGGTAAGTAGACATAATGTCTGAAAGCAACGCCGCTTTGGCAAGGCGATGAAAGCGGCAATGATTTATCATGAGATATTTCCGCCGTTTTTAACAGTCCGTTGAACAGATTGTTGATCAAAGGGCGTAAACCCGCTACGCCATGCGTTTTTTATCGATTCAGCGGCGCGGCCGCGTGAAATATGATAAAACGTGGTAAGTCTGATGGTCGGATAAACGGACGGTTGGATTACAGGGATAGTTGGCGCAAATCATTTCATCACAGACACCTAACGTCATATTGGCAAACATTTCTTGTACGGACAGGGTCAAAAAATAATGATCCCACAGATCTCTCAGTCACCCGGGCTGGTTCAGCCGGTGCTTAACTTTTTGGAAGCATTGAAGCACAGTGGATTTACCGGCGATACGGCGACAAACTACGCCGATCGCCTGACGATGGCGACAGATAATAGTATCTATCAGCTATTGCCGGATGCGGTGGTTTTCCCCCGCTCCACCGCCGACGTGGCGATTCTGGCGCGACTGGCCGGGGAGGAACGCTTTCTCAGCCTGACGTTCACCCCGCGCGGCGGCGGCACAGGAACCAACGGGCAGGCCCTGAATAAGGGCATCGTGGTGGATATGTCGCGCTATATGAACCGCATCCTGGAGATTAACCCGGAGCAGGGGTGGGTCAGGGTCGAGGCCGGCGTGATTAAAGACCAGCTCAACCAGTATCTAAAACCGTTCGGCTACTTTTTCGCCCCGGAGTTATCCACCAGCAACCGCGCCACGCTGGGCGGTATGATCAACACCGATGCCTCGGGACAAGGGTCGCTGGTGTACGGTAAAACCTCCGATCATGTGCTGGGCCTGCGCGCGCTGTTGCTCGGCGGTGAAATGCTGGATACGCAGGCTATACCGGTGGCGTTGGCGGAGCAACTGGCGCGTGAATCCTCCGTGGTCGGGCGGATTTATCATACGGTGCTGCACCGTTGCCGCGAGCAGCGCCAGCTGATTGTCGGCAAATTCCCCAAATTGAACCGCTTTCTTACCGGGTACGATTTGCGCCATGTTTTCAGCGATGATTTGCAAACCTTTGACCTGACGCGCATTCTTACCGGGGCCGAAGGAACGCTGGCGTTTATTACCGAAGCCAAGCTCGATATTACGCCGCTGCCGAAAGTGCGGCGGCTGGTGAACGTCAAATACGACTCTTTCAACTCGGCCCTGCGCAATGCGCCCTTTATGGTGGAAGCGCAGGCGCTGTCGGTGGAAACCGTGGATTCCAGCGTATTGAATCTGGCGCGCGAGGATATTGTCTGGCACTCCGTCAGCGAACTGATTACCGATGTGCCTAACCAGGATATGCTGGGGCTGAACATCGTGGAGTTCGCCGGCGATGACGAAGCCTTGATCGACGAGCGGGTGCGCCAGCTGTGCCAACGGCTGGATGCGCTGCTGGCAAGCGGCGAGGCCGGGGTTATCGGCTATCAGACCTGTAACGATCTGGCGGACATTGAACGTATTTATGGCATGCGCAAGAAAGCGGTCGGATTGCTGGGAAACAGTAAAGGGCTGGCGAAACCGATCCCGTTTGCCGAGGATACCTGCGTGCCGCCGCAGCATCTGGCGGATTATATCGCCGAATTTCGCGAACTGCTGGACAGCCACAACCTGACCTACGGCATGTTCGGCCACGTGGATGCGGGGGTGCTGCACGTACGCCCGGCGCTGGATATGTGCGATCCGCAGCAGGAAATGCTGATGAAGCGGCTTTCCGATAAAATCGTGGCATTAACCGCGAAATACGGCGGCCTGTTATGGGGAGAGCACGGCAAAGGGTTCCGCGCCGAGTACAGCCCGGCGTTTTTCGGCCCCGAGCTGTATGCCGAGTTGCGGCGCATCAAAGCCGCGTTCGATCCCGATAACCGGCTCAATCCCGGTAAAATCTGCGCCCCGCTGGACCTGGATGCGCCGATGATGAAAGTGGACGCCGTCAAACGCGGCACCTACGATCGCACCATTCCGCTGGCGGTTCGTGGCTCTTTCCGCGGCGCGCTGGATTGTAACGGCAATGGCTTATGCTTCAATTTCGACGCCCGCAGCCCGATGTGTCCTTCGATGAAAATCACCGGCAACCGCATTCATTCGCCGAAAGGCCGGGCGACGCTGGTGCGCGAATGGCTGCGTTTGCTGGCGGAGCAGGGGGTTGATCCGCTGGAGCTGGAAAAACGGCTGCCGCAGCAGAAAATCAGCCTGAATACCCTGATCCAGAAAACCCGCAATAGCTGGTATGCCCGGAAGGGCGAGTATGATTTTTCCCATGAAGTGAAAGAGGCGATGTCGGGGTGCCTGGCCTGTAAAGCCTGCTCGACGCAGTGCCCAATCAAGATTGACGTACCCGGTTTTCGCTCCCGTTTCCTGCAGCTGTATCACACCCGCTATTTGCGTCCGGCGCGGGATTATCTGGTGGCCGGGGTGGAAAGCTATGCGCCGCTGATGGCGCGCAGCCCCAAGACCTTCAACTACTTTTTGAAAATGCCCTGGGTGAATGCGCTGAGCCGTCGGCAGATCGGCATGGTCGATCTGCCGTTGCTCTCTTCTCCGTCGCTGCGCCAGCAGTTCGCCGGCCACCGCGCCGGTAAAACCACGCTGGAACAGCTGGAAAAAATGTCCACGGAGGAGCGCAGGCAATATGTATTAATCGTTCAGGATCCCTTTACCAGCTATTATGATGCGCAAGTGGTGGCCGATTTTGTTCATCTGGTGGAAAAATTGCGCTTGAAACCGGTGCTGCTGCCGTTTTCTCCGAACGGCAAGGCGCAACACATTAAAGGCTTTTTGCAGCGCTTTGCCAAAACCGCGGCGAAAACCGCCGATTTTCTTAATCGCGTCGCCAGACTGGAGATACCGATGGTCGGCGTCGATCCGGCGCTGGTGCTGTGCTATCGCGATGAATACCGGGAGATCCTGGGGGATAAACGGGGCGACTTTACGGTACAGTTGGTGCATGAGTGGCTGATGACCTCGCTGGCGGGAAAAACCGCGCAGGCCGTCGCCGGCGAATGCTGGTATCTGTTCGGACACTGCACGGAAACCACCGCATTGCCCGCCAGTACCCAACAGTGGGTGGATATTTTCTCCCGCTTTGGCGCCCGGCTGGAAAATGTCAGCGTCGGTTGCTGCGGCATGGCGGGAACCTACGGCCATGAAAGCAACAATCTGGCGAACTCGCAGGGTATTTATGCGCTTTCCTGGCAACAGGCCTTGCAGAAGTTACCGCAACAGCGCTGTCTGACCACCGGCTACTCCTGCCGCAGCCAGGTGAAACGGATGGAAGGCCGCGGGTTGCGTCATCCTCTACAGGCCTTGCTGGAGATTATCTGAATGCTATGGAAAAGACAGGTTACCCTCGAACAGCTTAATCAGCAAAGTCGGGAGTGTATGATTGGTTTCCTGGGGATCCGCTACACGCGGATAACGGACGATTGCCTGGAAGGAATGATGCCGGTGGAAGCCCGTACCCGCCAGCCGTTCGGCCTGCTGCACGGCGGGGCGTCGGTGGTGCTGGCCGAGTCCCTCGGTTCGGTGGCCGGCTATCTGTGCACCGAAGGGGATCAACAGGTGGTGGGTATGGAGGTCAACGCCAATCACCTGCGCGCGGTGGTTGACGGCGAGGTGCGCGGCGTGTGCCGCGCGCTGCACGCCGGGCGGCGCAATCAGGTATGGCAGATAGATATTTTCGATAGCCGGGATCGCCTGTGTTGCACGTCGCGCCTGACGACCGCGGTGATTACGCCCTAGCTCTGGACCGACAACCGCGCCGGCCGCAATTTGCCGTCCGCTGCGGTTGGTTCAGGTTCATTTCTCAGGTCGTCGGCGTGCGCTATGGGCCGTCAGGGCAAAAAGGGAACCCGCTTGACGAAATCGCTCTGGAAAGCGGTGGCCTTATCCCACGAACCCTGCATGCTCAACTGGTGGCAGATGGTCTTTAGCGTATTGCGCGCGAAGTAGTAGCTCTGGACCCGGAACAGGTGGCAGCGCTCCTCATTATTTATTTCTTTAATCAATCGGTTATGTAATTTTACCAGGGCGTGGAGATAGCTGGCGTCGTCGCCGTTTCTCAGACACAGATCGACCATATCCATGCAGGCGTTATGATAGCGTCTCAAATGATCGATATGGCTTCCCGGCCGATTCAGGCGCGCCTCCGCCATATAGAAATCCACGGTGGCGTCGCGGATTTGGAATTTATATTCGTCAATCTGATGTTGCAGCCAGGCATTCACGGAAAGCATGGGATCTCAACCCTGAATATCAAATGATAATCATTATCATATTTATAAAAATAGTCGGGATCAATGGCTAAAGGGACGGCTGATGAAATTAAATCATCATTTACTTTCCCTGTTTTATAAATAGGTATCCTCGATGAATGTTATACTAATGATAATAAATTGATAATTTTTCCCTGGGCATGGCCGGCAAGGGATATAATTTAGTTTTTATTTATCAATGGATTAATCTGCAATTTACCGGGCGATTTTCGCCGTGCAGGTCGACGCGCGCGGGCGGCGGGCGCCACGCAAAAGCAAATGTTACGAATAGCCCTGCGAAACAAGAGGTTGAAGCTATATCCATTATCACTAACATTAGGGGAAACCAGTCTGAAACTGGTACCACACGTAATGAGGTATGCCTTATGCAAACGGAAAATGTAGGAACGTTTTCATTGGATGAAAATATCTGGCAGGGACTGACGCTGACGGAGAGCGCGGCAAAACAGATAAATAATTTAACGCGGCAGGATGGCGCGCTAAAAGGTTTACGACTTGGCGTCAAACAGTCCGGCTGCGCCGGGTTTGGCTATGTGCTGGATCTGGTGCGCGAGCCGGAACCGGATGACCTGGTATTCGAACGCGACGGCGCAAGGCTTTACGTACCGCTAAAGGCGATGCCTTTTATTGATGGCACCGAGCTCGATTTTGTCCGTGAAGGGCTGAATCAGGTGTTCAAGTTTAATAATCCCAAAGCTCAGCATGCCTGCGGATGTGGCGAGAGCTTCGGCATTTAAGTGATGAAAATTATGGCACGTAGCACAGTAGATGTACCTGATGATGTCCAGATCTGGATGGGGGACGGCCGTTACAAAGAGGGCTTCTTCACCGAACTGGCGACGGATGAACTGGCACGCGGGATTAACGAAGATGTGGTCCGGGCGATTTCAGCCAAACGCAATGAACCGGAGTGGATGCTGGAGTTCCGGCTAAACGCCTTTCGGGCGTGGCAGGAAATGGAAGAGCCGCACTGGCTGAAAGCGCATTATGCCAGGCTCGACTATCAGGACTATAGCTATTACTCGGCGCCGTCCTGCGGTCACTGCGACGACACCTGCGACTCCCAGCCGGGCGCCACCCAGCAGTCCGGCATTGCGGACGTCAACAATTACCTGACCAGCGAGGTTGAAAACGCCTTTAACCAACTGGGCGTACCGGTGCGCGAAGGCAAGTCGGTCGCGGTGGACGCGATTTTCGACTCCGTTTCCGTGGCGACGACCTACCGTCATGAACTGGCCGAGCAGGGCATCATTTTCTGTTCGTTCAGCGAGGCGATTCAGGAACACCCGGATCTGGTTCGCCAGTACCTCGGTACGGTGGTGCCTTCGAACGACAACTTTTTCGCCGCCCTGAATGCCGCGGTCGCCTCCGACGGCACCTTCGTCTATATCCCGAAAGGCGTGCGCTGCCCGATGGAGCTGTCCACCTATTTCCGCATCAACGCCGCCAAAACCGGGCAGTTTGAGCGCACCATCCTGATTGCCGACGACGACAGCTACGTCAGCTATATCGAGGGGTGTTCGGCGCCGGTGCGCGACAGCTATCAGCTGCATGCGGCGGTGGTCGAGGTGATCGTCAATAAAAACGCCGAAGTGAAATATTCCACCGTGCAAAACTGGTTTGCCGGTCAGGACGCCGAAGGCGGGATCCTGAACTTTGTCACCAAGCGGGCGCTGTGCGCCGGCGAATATGCGAAAATGTCATGGACGCAATCGGAAACCGGTTCGGCCATTACCTGGAAATACCCCAGCGTGATTTTGCGCGGCGACAATTCGGTGGGCGAGTTTTTCTCCGTGGCGCTTACCAACGGTCGCCAGCAGGCGGATACCGGCACCAAAATGATCCATATCGGTAAAAACACCCGCTCGACCATTATCTCCAAAGGGATTTCCGCCGGGCACAGCGAAAATACCTATCGCGGCCTGGTGAAAATCATGCCGAGCGCCACCAACGCGCGTAATTTTACCCAGTGCGACTCCATGCTGATCGGCAGCGACTGCGGCGCGCATACCTTCCCGTATGTGGAAGTGCGCAACAACACCGCGCAGTTGGAGCACGAGGCGACCACCTCGAAGATTGGCGACGATCAGCTGTTTTACTGTCTGCAGCGCGGCATCAGCGAAGATGACGCCATCTCGATGATCGTCAACGGTTTCTGCAAGGATGTTTTCTCAGAGCTGCCGCTGGAGTTCGCGGTCGAGGCGCAAAAGTTACTGGCGATTAGTCTGGAACATAGCGTGGGTTAATTCGTCGGTTGCCGATGTTTCTTATTCATCGGTTACAAAAATGATGAGCGTCACCAGATGTAAGACGCCGGAAGGATAGAGCATGTTAAGTATTGAAAATCTGAAAGTCAGCGTAGAAGGCAAAGAAATCATTCAGGGGCTGAATCTCCAGGTCAAGCCGGGAGAGGTTCATGCCATTATGGGGCCGAACGGCTCCGGGAAAAGCACCCTCTCCGCGACGCTGGCCGGGCGCGAAGAATATGAAGTGACCGACGGCACGGTGAGTTTTAAAGGCAAGGATCTGCTGGAGCTGGATCCGGAGGACCGGGCCGGCGAAGGCATCTTTATGGCGTTTCAGTATCCGGTGGAGATCCCCGGCGTCAGCAACCAGTTCTTCCTGCAAACCGCGGTCAACGCCGTGCGCAAATACCGCCAGCTGGAGCCCCTGGACCGCTTTGACTTCGCCGACTTTATCGAAGACAAAATCAAACTGTTGAATATGCCGGAGGATTTGCTGACCCGTTCGGTGAACGTCGGTTTTTCCGGCGGCGAGAAGAAGCGTAACGACATTCTGCAAATGGCGGCGCTTGAGCCGGAGTTATGCATTCTGGATGAAACCGATTCCGGTCTGGATATCGATGCGCTGAAAATTGTCGCCAACGGCGTGAATTCGCTGCGCAATCAGCAGCGCGCATTTATTATCGTTACGCACTACCAGCGTATTCTGGATTATATCCGGCCGGATTACGTTCACGTTCTGTATCAGGGGCGCATTGTTAAATCCGGCGATTTCTCGCTGGTGAAACAGTTGGAGGAGCAAGGCTATGGCTGGCTTACCGACCAACAGTAAAACCAATACGCAGCGCAAACAGGAACAGGCCTTGCAGCAGTGGCATAGCCTGTTTGAAACCTACAGCGCCCGGCGTTCGGCGGAGGCGCATCGGCACTGGCAGGAAGTGCAGCGCCTGGGGTTGCCGCAGCGTAAACACGAACACTGGAAATATACCCCGCTCGACGGGCTGCTGGCGCATGAGTTTGTGCTCCCCGAAGCGCCGCAGGTCGACGGGGCGGCGCTGGATGCGCTGGCGTTGCCGGTTGACTGCTGGCGTCTGGTGTTTATCGACGGCGTGTTCAACGAGCAGCTCAGCGATACCCAGTGGGGGCCTTATCAGGTTGATATCAACGCATCGCGCGCTCAGGGCGAGCTGCCTGCCGCCATCCAGCCGGAGGTGTTTCTGCACCTGACGGAAAGTCTGGCCGCCGCCAGTACGCTGATTCGCCTGCGCGCCGGGCAGCAGGCGGAAAAGCCGCTGTATTTGCTGCATATCAGTAGCGGCCGGCAGGACGCCGCGCTGAATACCGTACACCACCGCCATCACCTGAACGTGGAGCGCGGCGCCGGCGCGCGGATTATCGAACACTATGTCAGTCTGGATGAGCAGGCCCACTTTACCGGCGCGCGCCTGACGATCAGCGCCGGAGAAAACAGCCGGGTCAGCCATATCAAGCTGGCGTTTGAAGCGGCGGCCGGCTACCACTTTTCCCATAACGATCTGGTGCTGGCGCGCGACGCGCAGGTGCGCAGCCACAGCTTCCTGCTGGGCGCCGGGCTGACCCGCCACCACACCAGCGCGCAGATGAACGGCGAAGGCGCCAATCTGGCGATTAACAGCCTTATCATGCCCGTCGGCAGCGAGGTGTGCGATACCCGCACCTATCTGGAGCATAACGACGGCTACGGCGAGAGCCGCCAGCTGCATAAAACGATAGTCAACGACCGCGCCAAGGCGGTGTTCAACGGAATGATCAAGGTCGCTCCCCGCGCGCTGAAAACCGACGGTCAGATGACCAACAATAACCTGCTGCTGGGGCGGTTGGCCGAAGTGGATACCAAGCCGCAGTTGGAAATCTATGCCGACGACGTGAAATGCAGCCACGGCGCCACCATCGGCCGCATGGACGAGGAGCAGCTGTTCTACCTGCGTTCACGCGGCATAACCCGGCAGGACGCGCACCAGATGATCATCTTCGCTTTTGCCGCCGAGCTGACGGAAGCCATCGCCGATGAGTCGTTAAGGGATGTGATATTAAAACGTATTGCGCTGCGCCTGCCGAACGCACAGGCGGATTTATTGAAGGCGGAGCTATGACTTATCCAATCGAACGGGTTCGGGCCGATTTCCCGCTGCTGGCGACGGAAGTGAACGGACAACCCCTGGCTTATCTGGACAGCGCCGCCAGCGCACAAAAACCGCAGGCGGTGATTGACCGTGAAGCGGCGTTTTACCAGCATGAATACGCCGCCGTGCATCGCGGCATTCATACCCTGAGCGCGCGGGCCACCAGCGCCATGGAAGTCGTGCGCGAACAGGTCGCCGCCTTTATCAATGCCGCATCGGCGGAAGAGATCGTCTTTGTGCGCGGCACTACGGAAGCCATTAACCTGGTGGCCAACAGCTACGGACATACCTTCCTCCAGCCCGGCGACAACCTGATCATTACCGAGATGGAGCATCACGCGAATATCGTTCCCTGGCAGATGCTGGCGCAGGCCAGGGGAATTGAAATCCGCGTACTGCCGCTGGCGGCGGACGGAACGCTGGATCTGACCCGTCTCCCCGCCTTGCTGGATGAACGCACCCGGCTGGTGGCGGTGACGCATATTTCAAACGTGCTGGGCACCCTGAATCCGGTTAAGGCGATTATCGCGCAGGCAAAAGCCGCCGGGGCGGTGGTTCTGGTGGACGGCGCGCAGTCGATTATGCATCAGCCCGTCGATGTGCGGGATCTGGATTGCGATTTCTTCGTCTTTTCCGGGCATAAAATCTACGGTCCGTCGGGGATCGGCGTGTTGTATGGCAAAAGCGCGCTGCTGCAGGCGATGCCGCCGTGGGAAGGCGGCGGGGCGATGATCCGCGAAGTCAGCCTGCGCACCGGCACCACCTATGCCGATGCGCCATGGCGTTTTGAGGCCGGGTCGCCGAATACCGCCGGCATCATGGGGCTGGGCGCGGCGCTAGGCTATGTCACGGCGCTGGGACGCGAGGCGATCCAGCGCTATGAGTCCGCGCTGATGAGCTATGCGCTGGAGGCGCTGGCCCAGGTTCCTGATTTGACGCTGTACGGCCCGGCGGAGAGAAAGGGCGTTATCGCATTTAACCTCGGGCAGCACCATGCCTATGATGTCGGCAGTTTCCTCGACCAGTATGGAGTTGCCATTCGCACCGGTCACCACTGCGCGATGCCGCTGATGGAGCACTATGCCGTTTCCAGTATGTGCCGCGCCTCGCTGGCCGTTTATACTACCCGCGAAGAAATAGACCGGCTGGTTGCCGGGTTGCAACGTATCTATCGATTACTGGGCAACTAAGCGCCGCTTTGCTGCCTGGGGAGGAAAAAATGGCAAGTCTGCCGGATCCGCAGAAATTGGCGCGTAATTTTTCGCGCTGTCATAATTGGGAAGAAAAATATCTTTATATTATTGAACTGGGCGCGCGGCTGGAGCCGCTGCCCGAGGCGTGGCGCCGGCCGGAAAATCTGATCGCCGGTTGCCAGAGTCAGGTATGGATTGTGATGCAGCCTGACGAACAGGGCCGGGTGACCCTGCATGGCGACAGCGATGCGGCCATCGTCAAGGGGCTGATCGCCGTGGTGTTCAGCCTTTATCAGGGGCTGAGCGCGCAGGAAATCGTCGCGCTGGACGTGCGTCCCTTCTTTCAGGAACTGGCGTTAACCCAGCATCTGACGCCATCCCGCTCCCAGGGATTGGAAGCCATGCTGCGGGCCATTCGCGCGCGCGCGGCGGGGTTATCCTAAGCGTTCGCCATTTATTTCTTATTTCCGCAAAAAAACGCCCGGCCGTCAATCCGGGCGATTCCTTAATAGTGAAATATTATCCTGCTGATATTTCAGAATTAGTCCCGTAGATTTATCCCCAGCCGAAATTTATCCTGCAATAGACATTTGTAAAGAATTGAATATCAATCCCTTGATTTTCAAATAAAAGATAATTTCGTTACCGCAATGCTACTATTGCATAAGCATGATACCGGCCTCTGAATAAAGAACCGGACATCGTTTATAAATCTGAATAAATCGGTGAAGTAGGGAACTTTGTATGAAACGCGCGTTAACTTTACTTGGTCTGGTATTCGCCACGTATCTGGCAGGCAGCGGCGCGGCCAATGCCACGGAATATCCGTTGCCGCCGCCGGGCAGTCGCCTTATCGGCGAGAACATCGCCTACACCGTCCCCAATGATGGCCGTCCACTGGAGGCTATTGCCGCTGATTTCAAGATTGGCCTATTAGGGATGCTGGAAGCGAATCCCGGAACCGACCCCTATCTGCCGCAGGCCGGTTCGACCTTAACCATCCCCACGCAGATGCTGCTGCCGGATACGCCGCGTGAGGGCATCGTGGTCAACCTTGCGGAACTGCGGCTTTACTATTATCCGAAAGGTAAAAATACCGTCATCGTCTATCCCATCGGCATTGGTCAACTGGGACGCAAAACTCCGCTGATGGTCACCTCGATTTCGGAAAAACGGCCAAACCCGACCTGGACGCCGACGGCGAATATCCGCAAACATTATCTGGAAGAGCAGGGCATCACGCTGCCGGCGGTGGTGCCCGCCGGGCCGGATAACCCGATGGGGCTGTTCGCGTTACGCCTGGCGGCCCATGGCGGCGTGTACCTGATTCATGGCACCAATGCGAATTTTGGTATCGGCATGCGCGTCAGTTCCGGCTGCATTCGTTTGCGGCCCGACGATATCGAAGCGTTGTTTAACGCCGTTCCGGTCGGTACGCGGGTGCAAATCGTCAATGATGCGATTAAGACATCGGTTGAGCCGGACGGAAAACGTTACGTAGAGGTTCATCAACCCTTGTCCAAAACCGATCAGGATGACCCGCAGACCATGCCGATCAGCATCAATAAAAAGACGAAAAAATTTATTGATGGCGACGATACCGACGCCAAAGCCGTCGCGGACGCCATCGCACGGCGTTCCGGCATGCCGGTGCTGGTCAATGTCGGTCAGGATATCAATACCTATCAGGAGCCTATACAGTCGGCCGCTGAGGACGCAGAGACGCCGTCAGGCGCGCCGATCACTTCTGTCAGCACCTTCCGGTAAGATAGCGCGCACAATCCGGCTGCGGGCGTTCTGGAGCCGGATTTGCCGACCGCGAGGGCAACGCGGGGCGCCTCGGCAAGCGGAAGTCTGTGAAGCGAAAAAACGCAGACAAAAAAAATGGCGCACACTGTGCGCCATTTTCACTACTTAACCAGTTCGATTACTTTTTGTAAGTGCGAACTTGGTTGTCCAGACGCTGGTTAGCACGAGCTGCGTCGTCTTTAGCAGCCTGTACGTCAGAGCGGATTGCGTTCACGTCGTTGCTCAGTTGGTCAACTTTAGCGTTCAGAGTCTGAACGTCAGAAGACAGCTGGTCAATTTTAGCGTTGCTGGAGCAACCAGCCAGCAGAGTAGAACCCAGAATTACCGCGCCCAGTACCAGTTTAGTACGATTCATTATTAATACCCTCTAGATTGAGTTAATCTCCATGTAGCGTTACAAGTATTACACAAACTTTTTTCTAATGAGAATAAATTTTTGATGAGAACATGCTTAATTTTGATCGTTCGCTCAAAGAAGCAGCGGGTTTTGCGGAGCAATGAAAAAAGTAAAGAAAACAGCGTCATTTCCATCGGAATAGTCCGAGCTTTGCGCTATTAAAATTGCCTGTAAAATAAAAGGTATTAATTTAACGTGCGGCGGATGAGCATGATAACCGCAGAATATAAAAAAGCGCCGTGAAAGGCGCTTTCAGACTGATGACAAAGTCCTGGCCTCTCAGCCAGGACTTTGATCT
>NZ_KZ819098.1:0-48979 GCF_003115855.1 Brenneria corticis | reverse complement strand
TAAACCCAGGTTTGCGCGACTTTCAGCCACATCGGCCAAATCAGATAAGTTCGCAGATTTTTTCATCGTGCTGTCGAGCGTATTCTGCGCGTTTGCGGCGGCGGCCTCTGCTGCATCTTTCGCAGCCGTTGCACTATTGGCGGCAGTGGTCGCTGATGCACTGGCGTTCTGCGCTGCAGTAACGGCGGCACTGAGATTGGCAGCATACTGTGCTGCGGCATCCCGCGCTGAAGCGGCGGCCGCAGCCGCATTCGTGGCGCTGGTGGATAGCGTCTGCATCGTCGCCAGTTTGGCCGTGACGTCAGTCTGGATCTCCTGGAAATAGACGATAATCTGCGGCGTTATGGATTGCTCCAACGCGGCCTGCGCCAGCAGGTCGTTTATCGTTGAGGGCGTGGTGTCGTTAGTGATCGACACGGAGCCATAAAGCATGTTCTGGCCGTTGGCCTGGATCGAAATTGAGTAGGAGCACAGCTCCAACGGTATCGAATACGCGCCGGCGGCATCGGTCGTTATCGACGCAGAAAAGCCGTTCAGCACGCTGTCGCCATTGGTCAGGGCGGTGAACGTGATTTCCGCATTGGGGACCGGCACGCCGGCCGGCGTCACCAACACGCCGCTGATCAATACGCTCATTGTGCACTACCTCCCTGCTGTTGCGGCGGCTGCGCCGGGGGCGCACCGGCAGTAGGCGCGTTGTCTGTCTGGGACTTGACACCCAGCAGGTCGACAAAGATCTGATAGTGCTGCGAGGATAATTGCGCGTTGGCGCCGCTCTCCGCGTCTTTGCCGAAGGCGCGGAACAGGATCCACTCCAGCACAGGGTTGATATAGAGCTCTTCAAGCGGGAACACCGTGTTCGCCGCCGGCGCCAGGTCGGCGATCGTGGCCGCACCAGGTAGACGGGATACGCTGATTTCCAACTGAGAGCCCGCCACTGCGCCGGGGAACACGTAAAACACACGCGGGTTTCGGGTATCGAAGATGTAGCGCTCAATGACACCCGTCCGGCTATACCAGTCAGGAAACTGATAATCCAACTGCTCGCGCCGGATCGGCATGACGCCCCGGCCACCCGTCACCCGCACAACTTCCAGCAGCCGCAACGCGCCGGCGGGCAACTCCTGCCGCGCGCCGGCAGCGCAGGTGAATGTCTCATCAGAGCGCCCGGCGTCGGGCCGAATGATAATGACGGCGTTGATGGCATCGTTGTAATAGTCGATAAGCTCGGACTTGGACCAGCGCAGCCACAGCGGATCGACAAGCTGCGCATTGGCCCGGCCGATAATGTCATTGATGGTGGTCATCAGTAGAACTCATGCGTGATAACGGGGTTGGGGATCCATGTTGTGCCGGGGCGGTCGAGCGCCTCGCGGTAAGCGCGGCGGTAGCCGTCAGTGAAAACTTGCTTGAAGTAGGCTGCGCGCTGCGCATCGCTCCACTCTTGCCCGTGCATCAGGTAAAGGCTTTCCAGTGCGCCGTGGGCAAGCGTTTCAGCCCAGTCATTGAATAGCACGTCCTGAACCTCGGTAGCGTCCCGCGTCGGGGCGCTGGCGAAGAACGCAACGATGCGTCCATAGTCAGCATTGAACTTCACCGTGCCAGCCGCCGATACAGTGAATGCTTTGCCGGCGCGCAACAGCTTGGCCGGCGCGCTGGGCGTGGTCACTTGATCGCTGTAATCGAGGATCTGAAACAGCTTAACTGCGCGTTGGGCAGCCCCGCCCATTAATGTGTAGACGGTGCCCGCCGTTACATTGTCAATTGTCTGAACATCGCGGCAATATAGGGATTCGCGGCAGAACGTGATGGCCGCTTCGATCAGCGATTCCCAGATCTGTAGATCCAGTGGGCCGTTAATGTAGCGACGGACCACGGGAATGAAGTCGTCAGGTGTCGCCATGATTTACGCCTCCGCTTTGGTCTTGATGGCTTCACGTACGCGGGCACGGAATTCATCAACCTTTTCCTGCGCGCCTTTCGTCAGATCCAGATCTTCCGATTCAACCAGCGTTGCCAACTGCGCGGAGGTGAGCTTCGCCAGATCGACTTCTTCGTCGCCGATTTTCACCACCCAACTATTGGCTGCGGCTTCTGCCTGCAGACGCGCCAATTCCTCAGCGGCCAGCGCGGCTTTGGCTTCCTCATCGGATGCCTGTTGATTCAGCGCGGCTTCTGCACTGGCGGACTCAACCCACACAGTCGGGAACGCCAGCAATTGATGTGCGATGTCGCTATCGACATCGACGGGTTTCAGACGTGGGAAAATAAGACGGCTACCGGTTACGGTATCGCGTTTCTGCTTCTTCCCGCCGATATAAGTGATTGAGATTTTCTCAGCCATTATTTTGATCCTTAAAAAGATGAAACCCGCGCAATGGCGGGCCTCATGGGGTTAACAGAAACGACGCTTAGTAGCCGACGGCCACATACTTGATGATGACCGTTAGCGAGCCGGTAGCTGCTGCGCCAGCGATGGTCGCCTTCACCTTCTCGCCCTGGGTAGCAGTAGTGTACGGAGCGACCGGCGTGGAGCTGGAGACCGCGGCGGCGGTGTTGAACGCCGGCAGCAACGCATGATCGCCAACGCTGATCGCCACGGTAGTATTTGCGCCTAGCGCAGCGCTGATCACATCCACGGAGTAGATGCGCGTGCCAATGGGCAGTTCCAGCAGTTCAACGACATCGCCGATTGCTGCGGCAGCCAGAGTGACCTGGCCTTCCGCGAGGGACAGATTGCCCTGCGGCCCCTGATAAACCGCGTCGCGAACGGACGGGGCCTGAATGATAGCCATAGTGTTTCTCTCCAGAATTCGGTTTATGAAGCGGACCGGAGCCCGCAAGAGGTGGCGGGGTTAGATCTTGATCGCCGAGTCAACGGCGATAACGCCATGGTCGTTGATGCGACCGGTCTTGTCCTGAAAGCGGATTTTTTTCAGTCCATTGATCCAGCGCACAGAGATCTCTTTCCGGTTGCCGTGATCTTTCGGCTCTTCGTGATAGCCGAAATGCCCTCCGCCCTCGCCCGTACCGTAAGCGTTCGCCAGTGCTTGGCCGCCCAGCAGCAGCGCGCGGTCGATGGTGGTAGCCGCCTCAATTTGGGATACCGTTGCCGCCGCGTCGTTGTTTGACACAGTAACGACAGATCCCGGATTGAATCGGATCGGCATCCCGGTGTACTTGCGCACCAGAACATTGCGCCACATCGCGCACTCGCCTTTGAACAGCGGGTGATCAAACCCTTTGCTGCGCTGAATGGCGCGGGTCATCATCGCCTGCCAGTCCTTGCCTCCAGTGCTGGTGTACCAGTCATTCCATTGACGCGGAGTGACATACAGCACGTAGAACGGATCTTCACCGGCCATCTCGTCCTTGCTCATCTTGACCGGCTGGAGCGGATGCGCCATTTCATCCAGGTACAGAGACAGATTGTCCACGACGTCCAGATTGAACAGATCGGCGGCATCCAGCCCAGAGAACGTGGTCGCGTCACCGGCGTAGAAGTGGCGATCGTACGTTGGGGGCGTTACATCGTTCACCAGGATCTTGCTAAACTCGGCGTGATTCTCCAGCGGTACGATGGTATCGTCCGCGATGAAATCGCCGCGGGCGCCAGCCAGATGGACGGTGGCGCACTGGTCCTGCAAGTCGTTGAAGTACGTCCCCAGCAAAACGCGAGCGGTTTTATTAAGGTTGTGCTTGTAGCGCTGCTCACTCATCTTGCCGCCGGCGTCGACCACATGGCGGCCCTGATTGATGCGTAGAGAGAAATCGGAGAAGTTCAAGTTCTCGCTGCGGCCATCCAAGTTCTCATCGCCCATCGTTGGGCGTTTAGTCAACTTGTGGACGATTTGCATGTCGACCTCATCCCCTTTCTGCTTCTGCAGGTCGGTGATGCGCACAACGGGCGCGGTGAAAGCGGTTTGTTTAACGCCCTTCTTGTCTGGCGTGACGGACTTGGGTGCTTCCGCCAGCTCGGTCAGGACGTTGACGAAAGAGCGATTGCGTTGGGATGCGGTAAATAGCGCGACCTGCATTAGCTTATTCGCTTGGGCGGTGGTAATCGTAGTCATATTGACTCCCTAGAAATGAAAAAACCCGCACAGCGGCGGGTTTATGGGGTTTCGGTCTTTCGTCAGATTTGTTCGAGCAACGCTTCAATCTGCGCGTCGGTCATGCCGGCGAACATCGTCTGTAACTGATCGGGATCTGCGTTCGCCGCTTGCTCGATCAGTGACGCGGATTGCGTTGCCGTCTGACCAACGTCTGACGGTGAAGCGGGTAATTGCGCGGCCGCTGTTGCTGTTGCCAGCGCGGCGGCAGCTTTTTGCTGAATTTCTTCGGCGGCCGGTTGTTTGGTATCCGTTACTGCCGGGGCTGACTGCTGCGCGTCCTGCTGTTGTGCAGGCTGATCAACGGCTTCGCCATAGGCGGCTCGGGTACGCTTCGCCACTTCCGCGAATCGTTCAGCTAACGGTTTGTCTTTCCATGCAGAGTCATTTTTGAGCGTCTCGTCGATGTGCGTTGCCAGCATGAACCGGTCTGGATCGCCTGTCTGCCACGCTTTCAGATCCGGCGTTGCGTCCAACGCCGCCATTACAGGGTTAGCACCGGGAGACTGCTGCGCCATCGGCGCTGCCGGCTGCTGACCTTGCAGGTATTCGATCTTCTGCGTCATGGCGTCCAGCACGGTCCCGATTTCCGGGAACGACTCTCGGACGCTGTTGATTTGCTCGGGCGTGATCTGGATCTTATCCGGGGTGGTGGCGGGCGTCATGCCTGCCGAGGCAATCTGGCGCGTAAATACGGCCAACTGACGCTTAGCTTCTTCCAACTCGGCGGCGGTTCGCTGATTTTCTTCGGCGATGCGACGCTTCTCAGCGCGTTCCGCTTCCAATACGTCGTAAGGAATGACGTGTTTACCGTCTTTACTCAGAATGCTTTTCGGCTGTTCCGCCTGCTGGCCCTGCCCTGCATCTTGCTGTTGCTCGGTAGTCGCGCCCGGCGTCGGCGTGTCGGTATTGGTATCGCCCGTATTCGACTGCGTTGCATCAGCCTGCCCGGCAGTTCCCTGCGCTCCGGTGTTCTCTGCTGCGACTGCTGTATTACCTGGCGCCGTGCCGGCATCATCACTGACGTCGACATCACCGAGTTTATCCAGCAGCGCTTCCAGTTCTTCCGGGGTTTCGTTACCCGTTAAATCCAGTTCTACGTTGTCCACTTATGACTCCTGCATGTCTATTTGTCGGATAGATCCGAAAGGTTGAGGCGTATCGCTGCCCATGCGAATAAGCGCTCTCATCAAAGAACGCTTATCGGTATGAACTCGGTTTCAAAAAAAACCCGCCGAAGCGGGCAAGGACTAACAGCATTAACGGGGATAATCCGGGTATAAAAAAACCGGAGCAGCTTTTTGGGCATACTCCGGTATCTTTCTGGAATTTAGCGCGTATTAACTTTAAACGCAAGACGGACGTTAGTTATTTGATATAACCGTTACCATTTATCACGGTAATCAAATGCCACCTGATAATCATATTTTGATGATTCAATCTGTTGTTTGAAATGCGGTTGTAACGTAAAAATCCAGCTATCAACCAAATCAAACCAACCGTCATTAATAACATTTTCCTTTGGTGCTAATGTTGACTCTATGATCGCATCATCATCACCCAGATCAGGAGAATACTCTTCACCAATGAATTCTTCTGTTTTTTTGTCAAACCACTGTAGATGTACTTTCAATCCCATGATTAATCTCCAATTTACAGATATTTTTTAATATTACGTTTAGGATCCGCAGGTTTCAACTGCTTCCCAGTTTTTGGATCAAAAGCCCCTAGATGCTGACCATCGCTAGCGCGATATCCTTCTAATTCACCGTGCTGAGAGTCCCACTCATAGATTTTGTTGCCCTTATCACCAATCCAGCGTGCTCGCTTACCTGCGCCTCCTTGTTTTGGCGTTTTCTTTTTACCAGGTTTTAATTCTCCTAATCCGTTAATCTCTTCTATTTTCGGTTCAGGATGATACTGATGCCCTTTATCTTTAACACCGTTGCGTTTTTTCTCATTTTCGTCCTTGGCTTTTTTCTCCGCATCTTTTCTGCGTTGTTCTGCATGTGTAATGGCTTGTTCTGCTTTGACAAGTTCGTTCTTTTCTTGCGCAATTTGCGCTGAGAGTTTGTTGATGTAAGATTCAGCCGCTGAATAAATAAACAATGCTTCTTCTTCAGGCAGTGCTTTTGATATCGGCGCTGCCTCTTGCTCGCGTTTAACCCCCTCAATCTGTCTCTTTGCGTCTAATATCTTTTCGTTAAGCGAGGCTATTTGCGCATTTATATTATCTCTATTTGTTTTTGCGTCACTGACATCTTTAACTCTTTCTGCAAGTTCTCGCTCCGCTACCGCCTCCGGGTGTTTTTTCAACCATTCCTGTTCGCGTTTTTTGGCTTCTTCAACCTGTTTCTTCTCTTCCTCTGCCGTCACAATCTTCGAGACAGATACATAAACCGGCTCATGATCGCTGCCAAAATCAACGAATGCATGATGTGTATCCGGAGCCGGAGTGGAAAGAAACGACGACACGGCCGGATTATCTCTCACTTTTGGAGGATTCTTAGCCTGGGCTGCCCGGGTATTTTCCAACTTAATTTGGAAAGCCGGTTCTCCGGCGAGAATTTTAGCTGAAAATACGCCGGATACTTTTGTCTTCTCCGCTTTAACTACCGGAATATTTGCAACAGGCGCATTTATTGCTGCTCGGGTAACGGTAAGTTGACGTTTGGATAGTGCAGGATCAATGACTGCTTGAGCCAGAACATTCGCCGGCGCAGTAGGTTGTTTCCCAATTTGGCTGACCGATAAACCCGTTACCAGGTTAGCCGGCAGCGTAGTAACGTTATAACCTTTATTCAATACTCCCTGTTTAGCCGCCAATTGAGCCAATTTTTCCTGCTGCATCTTGTTAAATGCCGGATCGATACTGTCTGGAGCAATACTCGAAGGCCACAATGCGCCTGCGGTAAAACCAAGAAGGCGCCCGGCAACGGGAAGTGCCTCGCTAAGAAGAGAGCTGATTTTGCCAAGACCGGTGTCAATTACCGCCGTATTAATCGTGAATCCCCATGTGCCGTTAATGGGATAAACGGTCATGGGCACTGCGACTGCCAGATACGGATTTACAACAGCTTGCTTTTCAGGGTTTTTACTAAAATCAACCTGCGAATCTCTACTGTCTTTATCGCTACCGCCACCGCCTTTCCGATCGTCCCCCACCGGCGAACTCCAACCTCCCCCGCCACTTACCGTCATCGTATCTCCATCATTAGGAGCACATAAACTGTATTTTATCATTGAGATTCTCCATGTGATTAAACACCAAAATACTGTATATAAATACAGTGTTACTTAATGATAAAAACTTTCATTGAGCAAGTCAAAGGTCTTTTATGAACGAGCGACCTAATCAGTACTATTTTGATAGTTAAGGAATTGCATCAACCTGGGCCTGGATGCTCTGCATCATTTCCACCTTCAGAGCGTCCACCTCCCGGTTCATTTTCTCCATATCCTGGAGGATGCGGCCGGTTTCCGCCTGCGTCTTGGCGTCATCAAAGCGCTGGCTGTTGGTCAGCGTCTGTTCACGCAGCGCGGCGGCGGCAATTTTTTGCGCCTCTGCTTCCAGCTTAGCAACCTTCCCGGCAATCTCACGCATCGCCAGTTCCTGCTGCTGCGCCTGCACCTGCTGTTGCTGCTGAGCGGCCTGCTGTTCTTCCGGCGTCATTTCGTCCGGTGCTTTCGGCGTACCCAAAGCGCTGCGGATCCGCTCGATAAACTCGGCCTTCTTCGGCACATCCAGCAATTCCACCCACATATCCAGCACCATCGCTTGTACCTGCGGCGGCAGGCCGGTAATAACCTGAGACATGCGTTCAGCCAACTGAGATTTGTATGCCGGCGTCTGCTGGATTGGCGCCAGCGCGATATGCGCGCGTAGGCGTGAAACGTCATTGTTCATGCCGCCGTCGGATTCCTCGTTGATGGTCACCGTCTTGCGGCGCCGCGGATCGTCGCGATTGGTCGTAATTTTATAGTTGCGGCGCCGGGTCAGATCATCAAGCAGGTACGACATCAGTAGTGTCCCAACCTGCTGGCAGGCGAATTGGTAGTTATCGTTGATCTCCGCCAACGTGGTGGCACCCTGTTCTACCAGGTTGCTGATCGCCACGCCGGACTTGGCGCCCGACTCCTGCCCAAGAAATGCCGCGTAAACACCCATCCCGTCCTGAATGAGTTTCATCGACTCCTGCATAACCTGGAACTGCTGCTGCGCCACCTGGAAATCCTGCTGAATGTTTATGGCATCCGCCGCGGTGGTCTTGAGATGGCGATGGGGATTCAGGTTGACGATGCCATCCGGCCGCTCGACCTGCTCAGCCAACTGCTCATCGGTCATATTGACCGCATCGACGTCTTTGATGATGCGTTTCGCCTGTAACAGCCAGGTCAATTTGATACGGCGGAAATTCACTTCATCCTGCGCGGGGATAGCACGGCAAGCCAGTCCGTACGGTGCGCCGCTTTTGTCTTTGCGGTAGCCCCAGAACGGCACCAGCGGAAACATGCCCTGCGGTGCGCAGCACGGCCGATCGCCGAGGAAATGAGGGCCGACGAACCACGCTTCACGGATCCGGCTAACTCGCGACATGGTGACTGATACCCGCCCGGTGGCCAGCGCCACGGCGTGCATGACGTTATTTTTGTCATACTGGATAACCCGGCCGTTTGATAACTCCAACACAGGCAACTGTTGATAGGTCCGGTAGTAGACCACCTGCAACATGACACGACGGCGGTTGGAACTCACCCATTCAGTATCCTTCCTGCTCCACTGCTGGTACTCATCATACGCACTGATGAGCGCCGACTCTTGGCCCTCGGCGATATCCGTATCAACAAACCCCACCCAGTCGTTGATCGAGTAGTCGATAACCTCTGCCATGTCGGGAAACGTCGCTTTAACTTCATCAACATCCAGCCAGCGCTTACGCATCAACCACCGGCAATCGCTTAGATCCGCTTCGCGGCTGTGCCAATCCCAGAACACCTCGTTTCGGTGGACCGTCCCGACTTTATAGCGAGGGCCAAATAGGTCAGGATTACGGCGAGCCTCAACCCACGACAGCCCCGCCTTGATCTGATCAGCATAAGCATCGCTGCGGGCCTTGTTCACGCCGGCCAGTCGGCAGGCGTCGGCAAACTCTGCATTGACCGCCTCGGCCAACTGCTCCATTTCCTCGTCCGGATCGTCCGCGATAACCAGCAGATCGGTGCGCGTCTTGGCTTCCATACCCAGCACACCGTCGATTGTGGGCGCAATAAGGTTATGCATCGTCAGCGGCTGCCCGCGCTCACGCAATTTTGCGACCACCTCCGGCGCCAGTTGATCGCCATCGTAATAGGCACAGGCGGTGTTCGCCGTGGTGCGCCAGTCTGGCTGCGCGTCGATATCAGCGCAGATATCGAGCAATTGCGTCTGAGTAAAACGGTCGCGATTATCCTGCCGCGGCGTGCTGCCCTCGGCTTCGATCATTGCTGTATTCATCAATGCGTCATCCAGTGATTGGGTTTGCGAATTGTAGCTTTCTGTCGTGGCCGCGCCGGCATGCGGGCACGCATCTCTTGTGCAATGGCGTAACTCATAACCTGGTCGTCATAGCAGCCTTCTTGCGCACCCATAGCGCCTTTGGCGTTGTAAACGTAGGTATTTAACTCGTTGATGGTGCCGATCCAGCGAATGCCGCTGGCGTTCTCACGCAGCAACGTCTTAAGTCCTTCGGTGATAACCGGCTTGCTCTGTTTGGTAGTAAGCCAACCCAGCTTCGGCGTCTCGTCGTCGTTGTCGCGGTCCAGATACTGCTCGGCGTAAATGGAAAAGACCGGGTAAATCTCGCGCAGCTTCTGCAATACTGCATGACCGTGGTTATTGCGCTCCGGCCCGATATAAGCGGTGTTGTACCATTTGCCAACGTGCGCCAGCAACTGAGCGAACAGCTCCGCGTCCAAATGGCCGAACCAGTGCGCCACTTGCTCGCCGGTGGATTTCTTCACCACATCAAATGATGACCAATCACCGCTTTCCAGCCCCTCGGCCACATCCGCGCCTATCGCGTAATCTTCATCCGGATCTGGCAATTCCCAGACCAGCAGATGATTTTGCAGCGTGCGCTGGAGTTCGTCTTTGCTGCCGTCTCGTAACGCCTGCACTTTGGTACGCTTGCCGGTTACCGGGTCCATATCGTAGACAATGCGAGGCGGTCGGGTTGCGCCCTCGGCTTTCATTACAGTAATGGCCTGGAACACGCGGCGGCCAGAAGTCAGAAACGCTTCCTGCGGCGTAGACGGGAATTCCTGCTTCATTTCCTCGCCTTGCTCAACCTCTTTGCGGACGTACCATTGCTTTTGCTCATCCGTCAGCGTGATGCGCATCGTAGCTTCCACCGCGGCGAAGTATTCCTGATGATATTTGCTCAGGCGTAGACCGCCGGCCGGCATCGGCGCGGAATATTTAGGATCCTGCCACCAGGCGTAGAAATGAAACTTGTAGTCCTGCATCGTCAACTCAACACCGGACTGAGACAACTCCAGCGCGCGGGTGCTCATGGTATGAAAATCGCCGCCGACACCTTCCGCCGTGGACTCGTCGAACACGATACAGCCGTCTTTGATGGCGTTCAGCGTACCGGTACGAACTTCTTTGGCTTTGGCCGGATACTTGGCGCAGATCTTCCCATGCTCGGAAATATGCAGGCGCTGGATGGTGCCGGAACGAAACGACGTAGCCACGCGGATCTTGGAACCGTGAGCAAATTCGATATGCCCACTGTTCGCCCCCTCTCGCCGCGATGCTACTCGGAAGCAGGCCCGCAGCCAGCCGGGCAGATTGTCGAACGGAATGGCGATCTTCGTGCTGAATATTTCCCCGGCCGCCTCCCTATCTTGGGCAATAATCCCGCATGACAGATTTTTGTTGAACAGCGCCTGGTCCAGCAGGTAGATATCGATGGCCGTAGAAAATCCAATCTGACGGGCTTTCAAAATGATATTGCGGTAGTGCATGGTCTCGAAAAGCTGGCGCTGAGCCGGCCGCATGCGGAACGTAACCAACAGGCCCTCTTCGTTGACCACCTTGTACAGGTTGTTCAATCTCCACCACGGATCCGCCAGGTGCGACTTGATAAACGCGATCTGTTCCTGTTCAGTCATGTCCGCGCCATTCATATCAGGCCGCCCTTATTGCTTTCCTGCAACTCATCGACAACCTCAGTCAACGGAGTGACGACGGCAGCGTTATCCGCCGTCAGCTTGGCCGTTTCCGCTTTCAACTTGGCGGTGGCCGCCTTAATGCGGTAGGTGTCAGCAGTCAGCCGGGGAACATTCACGGCGTCGATCTGCAATTTACTCAGGCTGTTTTCCAACGATTCGATGCGGGCAATGTTTCTGTCTAAACCCTGCTCCGCCTTGAGCATTTTGTCATACAGATCGATACGGGTTTCAATGTCCGGCGCGTTCTGCAAATCCTCCATGATTTTATTCAGCGTTTTGGTGACAGACAGCGCGCGGGCCCGGGTGAATATCAGTTCGTCACGCAGTTCGGCCTCGCGACTGGCTGCAAAAAACTCCTCTCCCGCTGGCAGATATTGCGAGTAAGCATTGTGCTTTACGCTATGCCGATGGCCTGGAACGAATGGGCTAACGGCGTTCGGGTTGCCGGGATTACCTTCCGTGAAGCGACCCTTTTCGTCTCGCCCGTTTAATCCCGCGTCTGGCCGCGAGGTGCCGGCATCATCATCGAACACGTCCGTCGATTCATCTTCATTGTCCTGCTGTACATTTCCGCCTTTTGCGCACTTCTGCGCATTTTTACCTTTCTGCGCACTGTGCGCAGTTTTGCGCACTTTCTTTTGCGCAGATTGCGCAGAACGGGGCTTGATATACCGACGTGCCGACTGATAGTTAAGACCGCGTTCCTCACACCACCGCTGGGCGGTGATGCCTGTCTCCGCGTTGTCGGACAGAAAAGCGGCCAACAGTGCGCTCCAATCGTGTTTTGCCATAACGTCCTACTGAATAAGCATTATCGAACCACCTCTGGGAAGTGGCTCTGTAATGTCTTACCGGCACGCTTCATCGCCAGAACACTCTGGCTGTGGCTCGAACGCCAGGGCGACATTACCTTTGCTGCCGCTATAGGCTTGTACATCACCCAACAGGAAGAACGGGATGCCGTTGATGCTTACCAGTTGGTCGCGATAAAGAGTAACGGGCTCCGCATTTGAGGGCATGGTTGCGGATTGCTCATAAAGACGCTGCTTCAGCAGATAACCTTCCAACTCCCAAATTTTATTGATGGCTTTCTCCCGGGCATACTTCCGGCCAAGCTCCGCATTGAAATTATCGGGGCTGACGCAGGCGCTTTCGCCAGTGACGGTGAAGCCGTTGCGCAGCACCAACACGCAGGTAGTTAACTGATTGAGGCTTTTGGCGATACCTGCCGGTGACGTCCCCATATGAGACTCGCCACGTACGCCGTCACCTGCCGTGAAATAGAATTCGCTACGGATAACACTCGCAATATGCTCCGGCGTGACGCGTGGCGCGGTTAAACCTTTGGTCTGAATTTCCTGTTCAATCTGTTGATCGTTGGTCGGTGTCATGGGGATTACCTTTGTTTGTCGACATAAAAAAGCCCCGGCGAATGCCAGGGCTGTAACTTGTATTCGATTATATCAATTGACCACCTGCGCTGCCCCAACGTGTTGGGCAGAGTCACTTTTTCGATCTTTCTCGTACCTAGGCATTATTTACTAATCGCTTTTGGATGATATGTTTTATTTTTTTAAATTTTCTATCCGTATCGATTCTTGAAGCGCCACCGCACTGTCTAACAATTTATTCCATGGACAAGAACCGGCTACGAATGCCTCATGATTAATAAATAACTCATCGAAAAGCTTATATTCGTTTGACTCAGGATTATCTAATCCTGCCAAGATTAACTCATGCAGTATATCTGCCCGCAAGGAAAATAGCCTGTCGTAAAAGTTTGCTTTCTTCTCATCACTATTTATGCGTAATTCGCTCTCAACGGTTGCACGATAAGAAAAAACGGCACGTTTCAACCTAATTGATTGATTTTGCTTTTCTTGCTCTTTCCAAGAATTCATTGTCTTATATGCCACGCGCACGGCAACGATTGCAATAATCGCAGTGAACACCGCCGATATCGCGGAAACCCAGCTCGCGATCATCGACAAATAAGCCCAACGAGCTGATTCCTGCGCTGACTGCAATAAATTAACATCAATTAGTTCAGTGCTCATTCTTACTCCTTATAAATATTCGAGCAAGTATACAGCATTATCACAAGCACTCAGTGAATGTGTCGGGATTCTTCGATTTGCCGGATAGCGGCTTTGTCGGCATTGCACTGTTCGATTACCGCTAGCAGGAGCTCATTCAGTTCCACACTCTGACCGTAACTCATCGCTGCAGGGATTTCGGGGATGATGCAATCAATCAGCAACTCCACCGGGATCGACACTACCGGTGCCGGCACGTATTCTGTCCGCGTGTTCCCGCAACCTGTTGACAGCGTCAACAGGGACAGGCCGAGTAGCACACACGTCACTGACCAGAGCCTGCCGAATGTAGACGATTCGCGTTTCCGACCGCTGCCGTGTTTTCTGTTTTTCATCTGCGTTGGCCTGAGTGATAGTGTTTATGATGCGCAGTGATGTGATGACATTTGCTGTTATCGTCTCTGCGCGTTGCTCGCTTGCAGCAGACGCAGCGCTTTCTCGCTCCGCAATACCCGCATCCCAGCGCAATCCTTGCACATACCACCCGGCGCCGAACGCAGCCGCCAGCGCGCCGCCGATCAGCAGCAGCTTAGTTTTCGTGGATAACATGGTTTCTCTGTTAAAAAGTGAAGGGATTGATGATGGCGAGTGATTCAGATTTTGCGTAGCGTTATCAAATCACGGTTAATTTGAACATTTAACAACCAAACCAGAACGATATTCAGAAGTTTAAGCAAAGAGCCTTTTCTTTCTCACGACGAGTAACCAGCCCCGCCAGAATTTCTTTTCCTGCATAAACCCATCGAGGTAATTGGTTGCAGGCCGCCGTGTACGCCTGGTTAATCAAGTGGCGATACATCGTAGATCTAAGAAACTTCGTGCATCCGACATTAAAAATAAAACTCCCAATCCCATCGAACACACCTTGCGGCAATTGCTTTCCCAACTTTCGCTCTACATTTGCCTCAATACAATTCTGTGCATCCAGTTGGTCCTCAGCAAACCACTGCGCGATTTGCTGATCGCTGGCCTGGGCCACCATGCCCGAACCTTTCCCTGTGTGGCCGATACCTTGCGTAACGATTTTTGCCGGACACAAATACGGTTCCCGGCGGCAACCTTCAGCATTGCCCATCACTTCCATTGCAGCCTGGCTGAAGCGTAAGCTGTTTCCGGTCACCGATTTATATTGATCGACGTCGTTCAGCACAATGCCAATAATCACGCTGACGGAACAGACAATGGCTGCCGCGATTTTACGCTTAGCCATTAGCTTATCCCCCAGCCTTCAGATTAAATTCCTTGCGTTTGTAGTACCAATTCAACGCAAACGTACCGATGGTGCATATCATGCCGACGATTATTGCCCAATCGCTCAGCGTTAATACTGAAATTGCGTCAAATAACTGCCACGATGGTTGATTCGTTACTGATGAATATGCCTTTTCTGATACGCCTGCACCCGTTAATGCGGTCCCGGATCCATATGATAGCTTGCTATATATCGCGCTCATTCGCCTCATAGCCTCACCCCCGATTATTCGGATGGAGCTGTGTGTGATTTACGGGAAAAGAAAAGGCCCACCGAAGTGAGCCTGTGAATTCATGAATGTTGTGTATTAGGGGCACCCAAATTTATTTTGGGCCAACGTTCCCTTTTGCGATTTGACGATAGCAGCAATGTTTGCAGGGAGATCTGACCAAACAGTCAACCGCGGATTCGTTTTCTGCTCGATGCTATCAACCGTAACCTGGTAGCTACAGAAGTCCGCGTTCCTCGGCGTGCTCTGATCCATTAAGAACGCTGAGAACTGGCCCTGGTCTGGGCTGGTACCAATAAATATAATTTTCCAGTAGCCACTTGGAATTTTAACTCCCGCAGCGTTTGGCAACTCACCAATATCTCTTTCAAACAATGGGCCAGTAACAGAATAAACTGGGGCACTATCAGTTGCCAATAAGCGCTCCTTATCTTCTAATCGTACCCACGCTCCCTGATTGAGGTCAGATTTTTGCGGCGTAATGTTTGATAGATAGTTGAGCGCCTGCCAATCCGACGATCCTCCCAAGCCCGCGAGTGGCGCCTGATGCCCGCGATCCACAGCTAACGCAGCATTTGCGCCAGTGTATGCTGCGTTAGCTAGCGTGTCAGACGCGGGTAAATCGGGGTCTTGACGCCACTTACGCGATCGACCGCTTGCCTGGCTATCTTTCGTCATTTTATACGCAACCCAATTCGCAAATTTGGTCGATGCGTTGTTGTTCAGTGTGTACGCGTCACGAATAAGCGTCTGCGAGCTACCGCCCGTTGGACAACCTACCAAGCAGTTATCAACTGTTAACGGTACGGAAACTGTTGGTTCTACTACAACGGTTGGCTGTTGTTCGGGTTGATATGTTGTCGTACAGCCCGCCAGTAACAGTACCGAGAGAAGCTTAACTGGATTAAGTTTCATTTTCACGCTCTCCACCTCCCGCTTGGTCGGTGTATAGGAAATAAAAAAACCGCTGGGCGAACCATACGGCTTGAGGACTGACCAATAAAAAACCGGAGCAGCTTTTTAAGGCATACTCCGGTATCTTTCTGGAATTTAGCGCGTTATATCAGGTAAGTCAATCGGGGCTTCTTCTCATAAAGTCCTACGCCCCTCTTTCACATCATCAATAAATTTTGAGTAGAATTTTTTGCTATTATTTACCTGTAAACCCAAACCTTTAATGTACAACATGTCTTCCGTCTCTTCATCCCATAAGTCTGGGTGATTTAGCAGACACCAGCAGTAGTAGACTTTTGTTTCAGGCGTCCAATCTTGTTTAAGCTGATTGAACATCATTACCGCTTCAAGTAAAACGAGCTCATTGCCTTTGGGATTGAAATCCAGAGTTTCCTCTGCATCATTATCTGCATGTTTAAAGAAGTTTCTAGGTTCAAAGTTTTTATTCAACCAATCTCTATAGCTCATGGGATGTGGAATAGTTTTATCCCGAATAATGCCCTTATACGGACTAATTGTAGATAGAACCGCACCAACTGCCTCAGCAAGAGTTCGAATGGACACAGGATCGTCTTCTTCAAAAAACAACCGGATAGACTGATTTAGTTGCCTTTCCGCCACATCGATTTTTGACAAAATCATAAACTCATCATTCATTACTATTATCCCCTCAGTTCTGATTTTACCCTATCCGATATAAGAACACTGGCTTCCGATTCTTCAATATACAGCCAGCGCATGCAACGCTTCGTCAGATCTAAATATTCCGGCCACTCGCGCGCCGGTATCTCAGCCCCTGTGATAGCCAGTGATTTTCGCAGATGCTCAAACGTTGCCGTAATTCGTCCATGCCCGCCGCATTCATTACACAACACAACGGCTGGCCGTAACGTTTTTCCGGTACCGCTACAGCGGGGGCAAACATTGCTCTGCGCAGCCTGATGCTCAGACCATGTGCGCAATGCCGCACGTTCAGCTTCAACTCTTAACGATAATTGCTCTATCTGCTGGCCGATACGTTGATATTCATCATCGCTGACACGATCCCGACCGCGCAACTTTTCCAGTTGCTTGATTTCGGCCTGGAGCGCATCGGTATTCATGCGTGTTTGTGATGATTGGGAGCCATATCTGCGCAATAACTTGGCGATATGATCAATTTGCGCGGGGAGATTGCGCTCCAGCACCATGCTTAACGCAATCTGGCAGGCGGTTATGGCATGTTCTAGATGAGGCCGAGCATTTACCCAATTTGTAATAGATGCCCGAATACGCTTTTCTGCCTGGCCATCATGGCGATATTTTGCCATCAACAAATCAAAACCAACGGTATGATGGTGCTGGGCGGTGGCGAACGCTCCCAATATCTGCTCTTTGGTTAGGATTGCACGCCCGCGCCCCACATTCAGTGATTCGATACTCATGCAGCGTGGATCGTGCAGTTTGATAAGTTGTTCTATAGCTATGGTCATTTGGTCAGTCCCGGCGATGGTCATAGGACTGATTCTATCCAATGTTGCACAATTGGCAATGATATTGCCGATTATCCCTATTTCTGCAAATAATTCTCGATTTCTGATCGCGCTGCGTCAAATCCATAGCAAATTTCGGCGCGGTAGCCGGCGGCACGCATCAGTTCCTGCCATTCCAGTTGCCCCGGCGTCGGCCGCCCGCCGGTGGCTTTCATTTCAATCCATAGCCCGGCATACCCGCCGCGCGGCAGTGCCAGCAATAAATCGCTAACGCCGGCGCGCATGCCCAACCGCTTGGCGTCGGCTGCTGCCTTCGGCCCGCGCTTACCTTCATTGGGAATATGAATCAGGTAGCGGCCTGGGCAGATACCGTTGACTGTGACCAGTGCCGCCCACTCAATCAACGCCGCCTGCTCTTCCAGTTCCGACTGTCGGATGACCTTGCGCACCCGGCCGCCGCCCGTCTCCAGTTTCGCTCGCGTGCCGATGGCGTCCAGCGCGTCGATTGAATTACGCAAATTTGCCCCCTTTCGCCGCCAGAGTCTCCTCTTCGAACCAGGTGCGCCATGTGGCATGCAGCGCAGCCAAATAAGTTTCCTCCTTTTCGCCGGGGCGCCAGTCGTACGGCACGCGGCCATCAATCACACCATGGCACGCCGAACAGCCGAAAACGGCAAAGAAATCATCTGACTTGTAGGCCATGCCGTGCGTTGTGCTGGGCAGATGGCACAATACCGTGGTTTCCCGATTGCAATTACAAATTCCCGGAATCTGTAGCGCACAGGCCCGGCCACGTGCCGAATCGCGCAGGGCTCCGCTTCTAAATGCAGGCGCTTTCTTCATCATTAGAACCCCATCAGTTGGTTAACGACCATCTCCATTTCCGCCTCGTCAACAAAATAGCCGCTCAGCGTTTCAGTCCAGATCACCCCGGCCACACCGCGGTAAACGCCATCAAACGCAGCCTGATCCATATTGGCAAATGCGATGCTCCAGCGTTGTTTCAACGTTCCGCCGTCCGGGTTGGGCACCAGATCATAAAATTCCGCCTTGATCATGACGTGGTTCAGGTAGGCGTCCTTGGTCTTCACCGTTTCCGGATCGAACCGGCGGCGGCGCTGGGCAGCCACTTTATTCAGTACGCGCGCGGCAATACCCTTTGTCACGTTGTCATACAGCGAGAGATCTCCAGCTTCCTGCGCCAACTCGCGCGCCACCTCCTCCGCTATCCATACCTCCGGCGCGCTGACGAATGTCCATTCTGGCTCCCAATATTGAAAGCCAAGATCCAACAACGCCCAGAATTTGCGGTGATGCTTGATGTTGCGGCGGTCACCTAATGGAGAAAGCGAGATCGGGGTGCCGACAGGCATCCCTTTCATTACCTCGCGATCGTGATCGGTACAGTATTTAATGCCGCCGCCAGGCAGCAGTACGCCCAACGCTTCGGTTTTGTGCTTTTTCGGGGATTTGCTGCAGGTTGCAGTTGTCATGCTGAATGCTCCCCAGGCAATGGTTCGTTACCATCGGCGATAGTGCGTTCGAGATAGCGAAAAAGGTTACGAAAACGCTGAATTTCGCTGTCACCCGCAAGCCTGTTGCGCGCTTCACAAATCGCCCGCGTTAACTGAGGAATAGTGGCGTCATCAGGTAACCCGAGCGCAGACGCCAATTCCATCTGAGCATCATTCAGTCGCCCGGTGGACCGCTCCAGCGCTTCCCATCTCCGTTTTTTCTCCTCTTCAGTCTCGCGGATGATTTCCTCCCGCGCTGCCTCCCGTTTCGCTGAGGCATCACGGAGCCATTCAGCGGACAGATACGCCTGCACCACAAGCTGAGCCACCTCATCACCATGACGCTTCGCCAACTCCTTCTCCGTAAACCAGATGTACCCTTGCCGGGTCTTTATCTCTGTGCGATTGCTTTCGCGCTGAATGCCGTCAATCAACAGCTTTATCCAGGCGTCCCGCGGTAGATTGTCGACCGCGTTCATTGTTGGACCTTTGACTGTCCGCCAACCGTTTTCACCGCGGATCATCAGCCCGCAGCCGGTGGGCAAATCAGTTTTTTTGATCAGCCCCTCGGGCACGGCGAACACCACCCCGCTGGCGAATGGCAGATAGCTAATGTACTTGCCCTTGGTCACGTCGGCACGGAAATCGGATACGCTGATTTTGCACTCGTAGACGATGGGGCAGAACTTGCTGAAACTGAATGGCACCGCATATACATCGGGGCGCGGGCTGCCCGCCGGCCCCAGTTGCATGTCCTCCCAGACGAAACGCGCTGTATTTTGGCGGAGGTGTTCCGCCAGGTCATGTGCCAAACCGTTGTGAGTCCACTTGGTCATGCCGCCACCTCCTGCCGTTCGGTGCATAACTCTGGTAGATTTGCGCGTACCAACGCCTCAGATAATTGCGGCGGAACGGCGTTACCACAGCGAGCGGTCTGTGCGCTTTTCGTGTGGCGAACGCCGCGGTAATCCATATCAATGACGTACCAGCCAGGAAAACCTTGGGCGGCGTACAACTCCGGCGGCTGGAGCATGCGCAGCGTGATATCGACCAGCACCCACCATGTACCGCGGTGGCTCATCAGCACCATTTCGGTGAACTCACCGAAATGCTCGGGGAGGAATTTATGCAGCAGCTCCGCACACCGGCGCGCCTTATCCCGCAACTCAGGCGACAGGAGATCCGCGGGAATCTTTACAGCCCGAACGACACCGATCCTATCCTTCGTTGTTATGGTATGCATTGGTTCATCAGCGGATTGCCCGCGGTCACCGGTGCCGTAGTACTTGACCATATAGGCTGTCACCAACCGCTGATTGCTGCCAGCCGCAGTGAGCGTAGACATTGGAGCGTCAGCAGCATGGCCGTCGCCATTGTAAAACCCACCGTTCGCCTGCTCGAATAATGCTGTTGTCAGCGCGCTCGGCGAGGCGCTGGCGGTGACAGTATTCAGCGGGGTTTCCATCAAGCGGTTGCCATCACTCCACCGGCGCGCGCCAGTGCTGCATGATTCGCCATGCCCCATATCTACAAGACTGGCAGTAATCATCGCCTGTTCGCCACGGTGCGCCGCCGTCACCGTCGGTAGTGGTTCATCCGGCGATATACCAGCGCGATCGCCGTGATGCGTCAGGTGAGCCAGATGCACGGCCGCGATTGCGTGATGCGCACCGCTGGCTGTTACTGTTGATAGCGGGAGCTCTACGCTGTGCCCAAAAAGCTGCGCCTCGTTCGTGCCGCGCAACGGTGCCAGCACAGGGGCCACCAACGCACGATGGTTATCAGAAGTGAGCGTACCGAACGGCTGATTTATGGCGACCGGTTTACCGGAGTATTTCGGGCCGCCGGCGCCAGACGTGAATGGTGCCAGTACCGGCTGTCCAAGCATATGATGACCGCCAGTGGTAACGGTAGGTAGCGGAACGCCAATACCTACGCCGGGATGACCGGTGGTGTTCGTGACAATGAACGGCTCGGCGTTGGTGAGGACATGTCGCCACAATCCCTTTGAGATGCGGCGCAGAGTATTGTCGGCCAGCGGCTTCCTGCGCTCGAAAATCGACGGGGACGCGATCGACCAATCAATGCAATCTGCCGCGGTACGCCAGGGTTTTAGCTGGCCGGCCCGCACCTCCGGAGATTTCGGATCTCCATATGTGGGTTCAGGCCAAACGATAGGCCGACGATCGCAGCGCATGACCATAAAGAAGCGCCGTCGGCGCTGCGGCGTGCCGTAGTTGTCTGCTCGTAATTCTCGGTGATCGACAGCATACCCAAGCCCGCGCACCAGCTGCTGGGCGTATTCACTGCCGGGATCGATCTCCAAAAACTCGCACACCTCGGCCAGCGCCGGATGCCCCGCCGGTACGCCGGCGCCCAGCATGCCGACGAATGCCGCGAACGTTTCCCCCGCGCGCGCCGGGTCCGGCCGTTGTGTGCCATCTACGTCAGTCAGCAGCGGCCCCCAAGTTTTGAACTCCTCAACGTTCTCCAGCATCATGACGCGCGGGCGCACTGCCAGCGCCCAGCGCAGAACAATCCAGGCCAACCCCCTGATCTCCTTTTTCACCGGTTTGCTGCCGCGGGCTTTTGAATAATGGGTGCAGTCGGGACTAAACCATGCCAGCCCAACCGCGCGACCGGCGGTGGCGGCCACCGGGTCGATATCGAACACCGATTCGCAGTAGTGCAGCGTGTCCGGGTGGTTGGTGGAATGCATGGCAATCGCATTTGGGTCATGGTTAATCGCAATATCAACACTGCGGCCGATCGCCATCTCGATGCCCGTTGACGCCCCGCCGCCGCCGGCAAAATTATCGACAATGATTTCCCTCATGATGCCGCTCCTTCTTCTGCGGTTACGGTCGCACCCATCTGCTCAGCCAGTGACGTGGCGATGGCTATAGCCTCGGAGTCCAGCATCCCCTCCATGCGCAGGCGGTTGATGTGCCAACGGAGTTTGTGCTGCAGGCCATCGGCCAGCGTGCACGCCGCCGGGATCTGCCCGAACAAGAAATTGACCTCAGACGGCCAGACGGTGTTGCCGGTGTCCGGCACTGGAATAATTTCTGGAATATTTTGGAGTTGGTTTTGGCGAGCCAGCTGAGCGGCCTCGCGCCGGATCTGCGCCATAAACGCCCTTCCCTGCACCAGCAACCGATCGCGCTCGATGTAGCCGCTGGCCGGCCCGCGCCACGCTTTATCGAAAACGGCGATGGCGCCAGCAAAGAACGCGCCGGTAGGAACCTGCTTTTCATCCTTCGGCCGGAACCATGTCGGCAGGTCGAACCCCAGGCGGCCGCGGATAAACGCGATGTGGTCGGCCTGCTCCGGCCACCACACTTCGGATGTCGCCGCTTTGATGAGAAACACGTACCGCCCGCCGCGCTCCCGCATGTCCATGGTGTAGTCGATGATGTGTCGCATGCCAGTGATGTACTGGCCGTCATGCTGCTTGGCGCGGGAGTACGGCGGATTAGCAAACGCGGCGCCGTTCAGCTCCGCCAGGCGCTCGGCCCAGTCCTGCACCAGCGCGTTGTCCGTAGAAGAGTAAAACGCCTCGCACTTGGCATTGTCTTCTTCAGCGAACAGATCCAGTACAAACGGGCCAAACATCGCGTTAATGCCCCAGAATAGCGCTTCCGAGGTCCGCCATTGATCGCCGACTTCCCGTAGCTCGTGGGCAGGCTGTTCGCGCAGCGCGTTGAGAGCCTCTACGTAGGAATTATTCATTGACCGCGCTCCTTGTTTCTTCCGTCATGGCCTGCCGGGCCGACTCTCCCGTGATTCTCTGGGCGATCGACGACACCCGCCCAGGGATGAGCGCGGCATACTCTGGGTTCAGCTCGCAGAGGACAGCGCGGCGATTGTGCGCCAGAGCAACACCAGCGGTTGTACCGCTGCCGCCGAACGGATCGAGGACTACCCCCCCCTGAGGGGATCCGGCCAGGATGCAGGGCTCGATGAGGGATGGCGGGAACGTGGCGAAATGAGCCCCGGTATAGCCTTGGACGGGAACCAGCCACACTGTCCGCCGGTTGCGCTCTTCCACCAGCCCGCGTACAGCCTCGGAAAAGCTGGAATTCTGCTTGCTTCCGAACGCATTGGCGGCCGCCTTCGGGTTGACTCCGTGCCCGCGGCTATGCGCCGTACCGGATACGGGCTCTTTGATGGCCTTCGAGTCGAAGAAGTAGCGCGGACTCTTGCTCAGAAGGAAGATCTGCTCGTGGGCTTTTGTGCACCGGTCCGTCACGGACTCCGGCATGGGATTGGTCTTGTGCCAGATGATTTCCTGGCGCAGATACCAACCATCGGCGCGCAGCGCGAAGGCCAGCATCCAGGGAATGCCGACCAGATCCTTTTCCTTGAGTCCAGGGCCACGCACCCGCGCAGCTCGGGTAATGGTTTCCCGCTGACGAGCCCGGCCCTTGAACGCCTTGCCGGACTGCGGGCCGCGCCCACCGGTGCCGGCGTAGCTGTCGCCGATGTTGAGCCAGAGCGTGCCGTCGTCACGCAGAACACGGCGGGTCTCACGGAACACGGCTACAAGCGCGGCAATATACTCGTCCGGCGTTTGCTCCAAACCAATCTGTCCGGCAACGCCGTAATCACGCAAACCGTAATATGGCGGACTGGTCACGCAGCAGTGAACGGATTGCTCCGGTAGGTGGCGCAGGGATTCCAGGCAATCGCCAACATGCAGTTGATAGCTCATGCCACACCCTCCCCGGCCAACACTTTACGAATGCCGTTATGCTCAGGCGCAGAGATTACGCCTTCACTCTCCAGCGCTTCTATCAGCCTGGCAGCACGGTTATAACCGATACGGAAATGGCGTTGTAGCTGGGAAATAGAGGCTTCTGTTTTGCCTGTAAGAAATTTAGCGGTATCAGAATAGAGTGGATCTTTATCCAGTTCGTCGCTATCGGCGGTAATGACCGTCACCGCGTCACTACGTTTAGATTCCCCACCCAGCGCCACCACCAGTTCACGGATCAGCGCGGCCAGTTCGCCAGTCAGCAGCACGAAGTCAGCATCGAAACGCGCCGCTACGTCTTCGGCGTCAGCGTTCTGGTCCAGCAACACATCGGCGAATTTCAGCTTTTTCAGGCTACCGTCATCGCCCAAAACGAACGAGATCCGCTCCCGCCATTCCAGCGCCAGCTTAGTGACCAGTTTTCCCGCTTTAATGTGATTGGTAATTTCGTCGGCGGTTAGGTCCTGGTGTTTGCTACGCAATACGCCACCCTCTTCCAGTACCGCTTTCAGCTCAGCCTCGTCCTGCAGGGCGAATCCGGCCGGTGCCGCGCCGGCGCGCACCCACTCGGTCAGCGTCAGCTCGATCGGCGTTTCCAGCGTCAGCGGCACCACCGGCAGTGAGCCGAGGCTTTTACGCAGCAGCGCCAGCGCGTCCTCCGCTTTTTTAGCGCTGGCGGCATCCACGACGATCAACCCGGCCCCTGCGTTAATCCAGACGTTGGTGGCATGGTACTTACTGAACGCACGCGGCAGCAGCGTCTGAATAACTTCGTCTTTCAGCGCGTCTTTCTCGGTTTTTTTCAGGCGGCGTCGCTGTTCGGCTTCCAGCTTTTCCACCTTGGCCGCCAGCTCGCGCGCAATCACCGGCGCCGGCAGGATTTTCTCTTCACGCTGCAACGTGAGAAGAATTTGCCCGTTGGCCTGGTGCGCCAGCACATCCAGCAGCGGATCTATCGGCGAAACCCAGCCGGTTTTTGCCCGGTCATGGCTGCCGCATGGCGTGAATGCGAACGCCGTCAACTTCTGCTCCAGATCAGCCCAGTCCAGCTCTCGCGACAGGCGATAAATCAGTGCATTTTTGAAAATGATGCTCATTGGTCAGTCCTCATTTGGTCGTTATGTTTTTCCAGGCATTACGCTGCCGGAGCGCGTCTAACCAAGCTTTGCCTTTTGCCTCGGTCTCAGGCGTGGACAAGCCCTTTTCTACCACCGTTGGCGGTGGACGTTTTAAGTTTGGGATCTGCACTTTGGGCTCAGGGATTCGCTCACCAGATAAAATTTTCTTTCCCCATTTGCTCAACTGGCGCTCTGCGAATTTCAGCAATTCGCCTTCAGTGTGGTTGTACTGATACATCGCGCGACGCATGTCAGTGACGATCCAGTACATAACCGGATGGGACCAGGGGAACGCCTCGGCGGACAAGCACTCCCCGCGATTTTTACTGTAACGACGAAACTCTGCCATCACGTCTTCTGCGCTGGGCAACCCTGCCAGTTGAGTCGCCCCCTCCCTGCACCAGACAACAAACTGGCCTGGCGATGGCAGGAACGGAGACTCACTCATCCGGGCCCGTTGCAGACCAATTTCGATAACCGACTTTGAATTGATGCCGTTTTCCGCGAATGCCCGAGTCCACTGCTGGCGTAACTCATCAAGTTCTGCCTGCGTTTTGATGTGAGCGCTGATCGCCGGAAAAATTACCCGCAACTGGCGAAACAGGTTGTTAAACAGGGCTCGAACATTGTCGTCCGGCTCAAAGCAGATCGCCGGTTGCATAGGGCCTGACATGCTGGCCAGTGCGGCTCCATTACGGGCATCGATGTGATTTTTCAATGACCGGAGAGATTTCATATCAGCCCCCCTAGCCCATCAGCCCAATCGGTGTTATCCCAGTCCAGAGTCTCGCGTTGCGGTTTACCGCCCCGGTTTTGCTGCTGGGCTTTCAGCGTTCCCCACTGCTTACGCAGTTTCTTCGGACTCAGGATGTTGCTGCCCCAGAACGCATCAGCATTTGCCCATCGGAACAATTCGCAGATCTCCCGGTGGCTGCGGCTATCCTGTTCGCGCATCAGGCGGATCACATTTGCCCATTCGGCCCAGTTGGGTGTTTTTGCCGATGCGTCCACCACCAGTATTTTTTTGTACATCCAGCGCGCGGCCGTCAGGTCATCAGCGGTCCCCCATGACTTCCCGCTCGGGGTGTACACCGACGCATCTGGGTGGCGATCCAGAAAACCATCAGGGGATGATGCCGTTTCGTCGGTGTTGGTGAATTCGTCAGAATTCGGCAACGAAGAAGATCTTTTATTCTTGTTATTACCTTCTTGTTCATGATGTGCGGTTATTTGTGCGGGCGTATGTGCGGCACCATCGCCGGAAGCCGCGCCATTGCTGGCTTTGTCATGTGCGGTTGTTTGTGCGGACTCATGTGCGGGTAAATTGTCTATTTTTTCGGCGTATCCAGTGTAATTCAGAACGGTAATCACCCGCCCTTTTTGCTTCTCGCCGTCAACAGAAATCATCCCTTCCTTTACAAAAAACGCCAACATACGTTCAACCGCATCACGGCTGGTTGGCTTACCTTTCCTGTCGCACAGTGACAGTCCTAAATCCGCAGCCGTTGTTACCAACTGGCCGGACTGTAACTGCCATTCATACCCTTTAAACTGCGCCGTATACGGCTGTCTGGCTGCACTCATCAGGATGTTTTCCCACAGCGTGCGCAGATAAACGTCTTTTGCCCATGGTTTTTTCATGATGCTCCGATACAGCGGGATGTAACCACTCTTCTGGTTTTTCATCCTGTTGCTCCCGGTTTGTTCCCCTGCTGAGATGCCGGGGAACTGGATCACTTCGGCCGTGTTCATGGCTATTTCCTCTCCAGTATTTCCGGTCTGCGCGCATGGTTATCTTCAACCTCAGTAAAATATTGCTTTACGTAAGAAACCGGTCGCGCACAGGGGTAGTCGTACCCTGGCCGTATGAAGATTACCCGCTGTGTGGCTGGCCCATACCCGGTGACATGCACAATCACGCTGTTCTTGTCGCGAAATCGACGATCAAGAGGCTTAATCAGATTGTTCATTCGCACACCCCCGCATAGACACTGTTGCAGACGGTGAGGTCCTCGGTCTCGCCCAGCAGATTAAATTGCCGGCCGCCGCGTTCAGTCATAGCCCATTCGCGGTATGTCTCGATTCCGTGCGTTTCTACGGATATGAAATCGATGCGGCGTTCAGATTTCACCGGATCATTTGTCGAGGGGAAGAACGTGCTGTTCTGCCTGCGAGAGCACGCCGCTACGAGGTGCTCCCATTCGGCCACTCGAGTAATTTCTTCCGGCCAACGCTTGAATATCTCCGCCATCTCGGACTTGCTGACGTTGATACACGGCATGCAACCTACCCGCTTGCAACCTTGCTGATAGAGAGGGTTGGGCTTGATGCCATGCCGACGAGCCAAAGCAAAAACATCATCGTGCGTCCACGTCAGGATCGGTCGATAGATGGCCAGACGCGGCCCGATGTCGAAACCCTCTTCCCATTCGGCAAGGCCGGCGCGCGCGCGGGATTCCTGGGCACGGACACCTTGCCAACTGATGACATTCAAGCCGTTGTTGATGAGCGGATCGAGGACTTGAACCCGAATGGGTTCATGCTTCAGTTCCGTGGTGCAAAAACGCCGGCGCGTAGATGGAAAACGTCCTTTCCACATGCAGAGGTCGAGGAACGGATTGCCGGTGGGATACAGCAGCGATAGCGCCTGCTCGATGATTTCGGCCGCCCGTTCCGGCGTGAAGCCGCATTCCTCAACCAGCGAAACAGGCCATTTTTCGGCAATAAACCGCCGCTTGCCCTCGATGTTGGCGGTAAAGTCAGCAGACACACGGCGGATCGGCCCGAGTTTTCCCTCCAGGTATTTCAGGTACTCCATCGTGGCCGGGTGCTCATGACCGGTATCAGCAAAAACTGTCTGGTGCTCAACGCCGGCCTCGCGGGCCAGCAGCCACATTGCCAAGCTGTCCTTGCCGCCACTGACGCTGATGACGTTTATCACGTTTGGATAAAAGCAGCGGACGTCTATCATGCATCACCACCCAGAGCCTCACGCACCACTTTTTCTGAGGGGCTTTGTTTGCGGGAATAAAACGCGGTCACCGTGCCCAACAGCGCCCCTGTGATTGCCATAACCCGGGTGTCTTCCCCGGGAATATCCAACCGCCTGCCGATGATGTCGGCGACGTTTTTAACGTCTTCTGTTCGAACAATCATTTGGCACCTCCCGGCGCCGGCGGCAACCAGTCGGGAATCGGCAATCCCGCGGCTTTTAACTCAGCATGGACGTGGGCCAGCATCTCCGGTGATTCGGCAAACATCGCCAGAAACCCCCGGATAGCGGCGGTATTGGTTTCAACTGCGGGATTGGACGACATGGCGCCGGCCACGGTTTTGATTGTCGCGGCTTCGCTTTCAGTCCAGCGGGTTTTGATCTGGTCTTCGCGTACGATGTGGAACGGCAGTCCAGCCTTACCCACTTTCTTGCGGGAAAGTAATTCCTTGCGAACGTCAGAGGCGATCGCGGCCCCTGCCGTTTCACTGGCAGGTTGATGTATTGTGGTCATTGGTCAGTCCTTAGTGTTTCTGGTCGTTTGGTGGCGTTTCTTTTTGTCTCAGAGAATGCAGGCCCAGATCCGCCAGATCCGCATATGTCACAGGGCGCCCGCCCCTATCTCCGCCTGTTAACGTTTCGAGCGGACGATCAGAGTGAGACTGAGTGAGGTCGCGTAAAATGTTGAAAATGGCAAAAGACAGCTTTTCGGCCTGTCGTTTGGCTTTCTGGCGTTCTCGCCAGTTGGCGAGGTAACGATATGGTTTTGTGGTCATTGGTCAGTCCTTAAACGTTATGGTTTCTGGTTTGGTCAGAACCAGGTTTATTAGAAGTCAACTCGGGCCAGATTTTGCTCCAGTCGTGAGGGCGCAAATCCTGCCGACTAACGCATCCATCTGTCGCCACCTCTATCTCAACACACCGTTGAGGCGAGATTGGACAGCGCCTTGAGGCCATCTGCGACAAATGGGAACGTGAAACACCGAGCGTTTCTGCCAGTCTTTTGGCTCCGCCACGCTCCAGATTATTGATGTACTTTTTTAGTTCCATTGGAAACCTCTTCTTTGTTTAGTGTTGAGTTTAATTAACACTAAACCAAAGTCAAGCATTTGCTTGTTTAACGAATACTAATCAAAATGCTTTCATGGACATAAGAGAAATCAGGCGCACTCACCTCAAAGAGTGGTTTTCGGAGAGAAACATCCCCGAAAAAGAAAAAAGCTACATATCCCAGTTATTGAATGGGAAAGCTGCTTTTGGCGAAAAAGCAGCAAGGAGGCTTGAGCGTGACTATGGCATGCCCGAAGGATATCTTGACCTTGATAAAGAATCCTCCATCCCTCCGCAGTCAGAATGGGGCACCGTAGCGTCCTGGGACGACACAACAGCACTCTCAGAGGATGAAGTAGAGGTGCCATTCTTAAAGGACATCGAATTTGCCTGCGGTGACGGGAGAATTCAAAGTGAGGATCACAACGGGTTTAGACTGCGGTTTTCTAAATCAACGCTGCGGAAAGTCGGTGCCAATACTGACGGCTCTGGCGTTTTATGCTTCCCCGCTACCGGCGACAGCATGGAGCCCATCATTCCACATGGAACAACGGTTGCTGTTGATACGAATAACAAGCGTATTATTGATGGCAAGCTATATGCCATTGCTCAAGAAGGCGGTGGTAATGACAAGTTGAAACGCATTAAGCAACTTTACCGTAAACCAGGTGGTGTGTTGGTGATTCACAGCTTTAACCGGGATCTGGATGAAGAAGCCTATGAATCTGAGGTTGAAATTATTGGGCGGGTGTTCTGGTATTCGGTGTTGTTGTAACTGCGCAGCCCCGTATGCTGTCGGTGTGATATCTTCACATCACCACAAGGATAAACAACTATGGCAGATGATAATCAGAATTTAATAAAAAAAGCGGCGGTATATGTAGATGAGAACGCTGATGCGTTTGGTTATGCCTCTTTCGGTGAAGGTAGTGGACGACTTGGTTCTATCTCATTTTTTAAGTATGTAACTGAATGGCCAAATACAGATCAAGAAGTCAATGTCCCCACTGTTGTAACAAAATACAACATGGCCACCATCCGTATGTCAGAAGAGCTTATGTTAAAATTAGCAAAATTTATCATCGATCAGCATGAAAACGCCCTCGCAAAAGAGGCTACTGAGCCTGTAGAAAATAAAACTAAAAATGACTAACGCATACTACGAAAATGCATCAATTAAAGAACAGTATGCCGCAGCCACCTCTGCCGCATCAATATCACAGACAAGGGCTCAATCCGGCGCTGCTTCCGCTGGATTTACAAAGGGTGGTCCATTACAATCAGATTCAGGAGGTGGCGGAGGTGATGACATGCTTGAGGCAAGGGTTGCTAAACTGGAAGCTAATGTCGAAGACATTAAAACAAATCTTGCCGAAGCTAGGGTGGATATCCGAGACCTGCGTAAAACCTCTGCCGAAGCAGCCCGTGATGTTGCTGTTATTTTGCAAAAACAGGTTGATATGGACGAAAAGTTATCCAAAAAGCCAAGTACTAGCGAAATGACCACCGCCATAACATCCGCGATAAACAGGCAAATCGTTTGGATGATCGTGACCGTGCTAAGCATAGCTGGTCTTACGTTGACTGCGGCAAGACTACTCTTCTGACACATTCCGCTCTTTCTTTCATCATTCCCACCCGGCGGGATTTTTGTGCCCTGCTGCCTCTTCTGGTTTCCATGATGATGAGCCCCTTTGGCGAAAAAGGGGCTTTCTAAATCAGTGCGGCTTACCACCGAAGCACTGATATTTCTTCGTTATACTTCCATTCAGTAATTGCCCATACCCATTTCTGACGCCATCAATTCGAGTATGGGGGGTTAACTCTTCTGCACCGTCATATCCCCATTTTCGACACACGTTTGAAGCAATCCCTACAGCATCACCCCAACGAGCTTTGCTTCCGTTGTCAACCAAAGGCATGTTGGTGTCATTAACGAATCCCACTGTCACGAATCCGCTGGCACGATCAGCATCCACGACTTCTACCGGCTTGTCGGTCGAAGTTGCACATCCAGTTAGAGAAAAAGATATTGCTGTGATAAGAATTATTTTTTTCATGTAAGGTCCTTATTTTTAAATAAACGTTCTATATATCAATCACTTTTAAAATAAGAAATAGGAGCCAACGCATCGCCCCGCACTCCTTTCATCATGGCTCAGATAAATCTTATACACCACATGTAAAAGAAAATAAATCCCCTTCTAAAACAACAAGCTAATATCAAATTACAAATTGTTGTTTAGTGATTACTTGACTTTAAAGTTAACTATTTAATAAACTAACTTCATCCCCTCCGGGAACGCTCTTTAACAGTCAGGTTAAGTCTCCATACCAACGGTCCGCATGTACCGGTGAGACGGCTACGGCTAAACATGGCAGTGATTTTACTCAGCGTCCGACGCCGGGCGCTGCAATAAGACCACTGAACGAGGGGAATACAATGAGACTAGCAATTAAAACTACTGCATCAAAACGAATTGAAGGTGATCGCCGCCGCTGGCGTCGTCGTCAGCGGCAGTGGGCTAAGCGCCGAGCCGTAGAAGGCTACGAAAGCGCAGTCAAGTATTGCCTCTGCCGCGCACGCAACTACAAACGATAAGTGATTTCACCATGCGGGGCATGAATGAAACCGCTGAATGAGACGATCACCATGGGCAACAACTCTTTTATCAGGGCGCTACTCGCGATCGCCGTGCTCTATGCGTTCGGCGTGGTGTTCATCAGTTTGTTGTCGTTTGCTTTAGTAACTCTTTTCTTTTGAATTTTGAAGCGCGCTGCTGCCGAGGTGGAAGCCCCCGGATAACCAAGAGATCCGCCGGAGTAGCGCCCGGCACACAACAGGTAAGAGCATTTAGGGGACGGCGGCTGCTTGGCAGGCTGACAAGAGAACCGGCGATAGTGCTCTTTCCGTTGTGGCGTTCTTAAGCGAGATGCAGCGCCGGCCGACGCAAAGACCCGTGAATCGGCTGAGTCATAGCAACTGGTGACCAAGACAAAAACGGAGCGGCGGGAAGTAAGCGGGATAGCGCCCCGGTGCCACAACAGCACCCTTATGTGAGAAATGGAAGAAGCTGCTGCGCTTGGGCCAACGGAACGTCTGGTTGGACAAACAGCCCCAGAGGCAACCGGGACCACAATCAAAGAGCGCCGGCCAACGTGGCGCACTAACCACTGAGGACCGACCAATGACCAAACCACGTAAAAAACGGCGTTCTGCAACTCTGCGGCAGAGGATAGAAAATATTCAGCGTATCGCCCAATGCAAAAGTGACCGCGTAGGCAAAGCGCTTGCGGTTATGGCTCGCTGCAAACCGGCACCGGATTTCCCCCTGCTGCCCCGGCGCACTGAAAAGCCCCTGCCCGATGGCACCGACCCCGATCGCTACGTTGGCTATACGGCCAGCGGGCGGCAAAAAATGCGCGGTAGTAGCACTATCCCCCGCGGCGTTTACTAACCAACATGAAATCAAGCTCACTTCGGTGGGCTTTTTTTTCGCCCGTCGAAAGAGGTCCGCAATGGAAATCCTTCTTGCGCTGGCAATCCTGGCTGGGTTGTCAGTCGTTATCGCGACCGTTTTCCATATCTGGGAGTGGTTATCCGATCACCGCATGCCGTCTAAGAGAGGTAAAAATGGTAGATGACATCGCCAACACCGGGAACCGCCGCTTATATGCGGCTTTTTTATTTATGGAGCAACCGTAATGACTAAATATTGCGAAATGTGCGGCACCAACAAGCACGGTAGCACCTGGTGCCCCAACTGCCAGGAAGAATCCCATATCTTCCATGAGCAATACATGAATCCTGACTACCTGGGTAATGGAGAAATGCTGGAACCGCCAGCACCAGATAGTGATTTCATGCGGAAAGTGAGGGAACAACAGAATGGGTGACGTTGGCGATTACTACCGCGATCTCAAGCCATTTATAAAAGAGCGCCGCCGCCGGGCTCGCGATGGCGCCTACGAGCGCATTAAAGCGTTTTTCATCAGGAACGGCGTTGAACTGGAAGAAGGAAATAACACCCTGATTTTCCGCACGCCGCAAGGCACCGTTTGTTACTACCCACCCAGCCAGAAAATGCAGAACAAAAATTTCTGGAAAGAACGCAGTCCGACCTACTGCATGAACTATGTACTTAAACTAAGAGGACTAACCAATGCCAATCGTAATGACCCCCGTTAAATCATCACAGATCCACAGCATCGGCCACGACCCGGCGACCAACACGCTAGCCATTCGTTTCAACGGACGCAATAACGCGCCGGGCAGCCTTTACCACTACAGCAACGTGAATGCCGACGATTTCGCGGCATTCTCCGGCGCCGAGTCCATTGGCTCCCATTTCTATCGCAACATCAAGCCCAATACGGACAAATTTCCGTACCAGCGCATCAATGAGGAAAAGTCGTAGGTTTTCACCATGCGCCTGTGTCGGGCGCATGAGTAAGCCCATTGGCATACAGTGAGGTTCATATGTACGAGTACAACTATCAGCGGATGCAGGAGGAACGCCGGGAACAGTACGAGCGCAGACTGCCACATGATCCGGTTGAACAGGCGGTGCTGGCTGAACGCGTTAACTATCTGCGGCGCAATGCGCATCTGTTTAATCGAATGAAGCAACTGATCTCGGATGAATGCATCGTGCCAGGCACCGACGAAAGACCGGTTTATGCACTGGTTGAATCGCCGGAAATGGAAGAATTTCTGAATAAGTTTCAGGAAAAGGTATTCGCCATGGCGGTTAAGGCCGGGCGCATCAGCGAATTAGAGAGAAAAGCCCCAGCTTTCGCCGGGGCTATCCCGGTCAGCGGCGACCAAACCGCATGACCATAAGGACTGACCAATGACCATAAAGATCATCAGCAGTTGATCGGGGACCAACCCGATCGCTAAGGAGTATACCGTGTCCGTAAAACATATCCAGTACCAACACCGCATAGGCAGCCACAACATCCACCACTATCCGCAGCAAAAGCACGGCCTGACGTTCGTCATTGTCGTTACGGTTGCCGCGTTTGCCACCTTGGCATTATTTCTTTGATAAGGACTGACCAATGACTTTTCATGATTCTCAAGCCCTGGCAGTACGCCAGGATTTCGGAGGCGTCAGCAACACCCTGACGGCTCTGGAAACTTCCGCCACCGCGGTAGCTGCGCAAGCCAAAGCGATGGTTGAGGCCCGCTATATCATGGCACTGCGCCGCCCCCGCCAATGGGATCAAGTGCGCCAAGACCTGCTGAAGGAATGCCGGCGCCCCAGCTTCGCCAATAACAAAAGCGCCTACTACCGCAAACCCATCGGTAACGGCGTGGAGGGGCTGGGCATCCGCTTCGTCGAGGTGGCGCTACGCTGTATGACGAACGTGCTGGTGGAAACCAGCATGATTTTCGAGGACGAGAACAAGGAAATCCACCGCGTCTCCGTGACCGATTTGGAATCCAACCTCACCTACCCGCTGGACGTGCGCGTAACCAAGACCGTCGAACGCTCGAAGCCGTCCGATGACGGCAGTTACATCAGCGTGCGCAAGAACAGCTACAACAAGAACGTCTATACGGTCCCAGCCACGGACGATGACTTATTGAACAAACGCGCCGCGCAAATTTCAAAGGCCATCCGCACGCTAGGACTGCGCATCATTCCAGGCGATCTTCAAGACGAAGCAGAGTCCATCATCAAGGCCATCCGATTAGATGAGGCTGCACGCGACCCCGACACCGAGCGCAAGCGCATCGCTGACGCCTTCGGAGAAATCGGCGTTAAGGCTGCTGATCTGGCCGAATATCTGGGCCACAGCCTTGATACTTGCTCTCCCGCCGAATTGGTCAACCTGCGCGGTATTTATGGTGCCATCCGAGACGGCGAATCGTCGTGGAAATCCGTCATGGAGAACAAGGCTGAACAGCAGACCACTGGAAGGAACGCCAATGCGAGCAGTGCTGGCAGTGGCTCGAAAGGCGACTCGCTGCCGGCATGCAGCGATGAAGCCTTTGGGAAGAAGAAAGCCGGATGGCGCAAGGTTATCGAGGGCGGTAAGTCGGTGAACGACCTGATCGCAATGATTCAGACCAAGGAACTGCTCACCGACGACCAGAAAATGGAAATCGCATCGTGGGCCAATAGCGGGAGCAACCAATAATGAAGCGGGAACAACATGGAATGACGAACATGCCTGAATACCGGGTGTGGACGGATATGCGGACCCGCTGCAATAACCCGCACAGCACCGAATTCGAGAACTATGGTGGTTGCGGAATTTCCGTCTGCGCGGCATGGGATTCGTTTTCCCAATTCTACTCGGACATGGGGCCAAGGCCATCGTCTGTCCACACAATCGAACGCAGGGATGTAAACGGCAACTACGAGCCCAGCAAGTGCTGTTGGGTTACGCGCGCCGAGCAAGCTGCGAACAAACGGAACACGATCCGCGTCGAAGTTGATGGGCGCTCTCAGCGCGTTCCCGAATTGGCGTCACAAGCCGGGCTCACAGTGTCCGGAATGTGGCTCAGGGTGAAAAACGGGGCTGCAGATCTCGGTCGAGGATCAAAGCGAAATGGCTGGCTGACATTCAACGGCGTAACCGACACCTATGCAGGCTGGTCGCGACGCACTGGTATCAAGGCATCAACCATCGCCATGCGAATTACCAAATACGGCTGGCCCGTCCAGAAGGCACTTACACAAGGAGTATCCCATGCGCATTCATGACCTAACACAAGGCACCGACGCCTGGCAAGCCTTCCGCCTAACCCATCACGGCGCCAGCGAGGCTGCTGCGATGCTGGGCCTGTCGAAGAAGACGACACGCTCCGAACTGCTGCGTATCAAACACTCCGGCACGCCCAAGGAGTTCTCCGACTGGGTGCAGACCAACATCCTCGACTACGGCCACCAGGTTGAGGCGCAGGCCCGGCCGCTGGTCGAGGAGATTATCGGCGAAGACCTCTACCCGGTGACGTGTTCCAACGAGGATGAGGGCGGCAACCTATCGGCGTCCTGCGACGGCCTGACGATGCTCTATGATACCGCGTTTGAGCACAAGCAGTGGGCGGCCGAGTTGGCCGCATCCGTGTACGCCGGGGTGCTGCCAGAAGAACACATGCCCCAATGTCAGCAGATCATGCTGGTGACGGGCGCACGGCGCGTAATTTTCACCGTCTCCGATGGCACGCCGGAAAACCTCGTCTGCATGGAGGTGCTGCCGGACGCTGAATGGTTCGAGCGCATCCGCGCTGGTTGGGCACAGTTCGACCGCGATCTGGCTGACTACATACCGCCAGAGGCTAAACCTGCGGTGGTCGCCGAAGCAGTGCAGGACCTGCCGGCGGTATCAGTGCAGGTCAACGGGCAAATCGAAGTTCGCGAAAACTTCAAGATTTTCGAGGTAGCACTGCGCGACTTCCTTGAAAACAAGCTGATCCGCGAACCTCAAACAGACCAGGACTTCGCCGACCTTGACCTGCAAATAAAGGCGATGAAAAAGGCGGAAGATACACTGAACTCCGCCGAGGCGATGATGCTGGCACAAATCCAGAGCGTCGACGAAGCGAAGCGCCGAAAAGATATGCTCGCCAAGCTGGTGCGCGACAACCGGCTAATGGCAGAAAAGCTGTTAGCCAGCGAGAAGGAGCGCCGGCGCGCGGAGAAAGTGTCGGCGGCCCGCCAGGCGTTCGCCGCCCACGTAGCCGACCTGCAGCGCGAAATCTCCGGACTGCGCCTGGACGTGCTCATCCCGGACTTTGCCGGTGCAATCAAGGGGCTGAAAACCTTGGCGAGCATCCAAGACAAGATCGATACCGCGCTGGCGAACGGCAAGATAGCCGCCGACCAGCAGGCCGCCGACTTGCGCACGAAGTTGGCCTGGATTGATGCCAACGCCGCCGACTATCGCGCGTTGCTGGCCGACCTGCAACAACTGGCCGCCAAGCCGTTCGATGATTTCAAACTGGCGATAACAGCGCGTATCGATGCACACAAGAAAGCGGAAGAAGCCCGACTGGAAGCCGAACGCGAGCGTATCCGCCGGGAAGAAGTTGCGCGTCTGGAGGCTGAACAGCAGCAGGGACAACCTCCCGCCCGCGAAACCGAAAGCATGGAAACCACCGCGCCGCAGTTGCTCGCAGAGGCAGTAAAAAAGGCTGCAAGAAACGTCCCGCAGCCCGAGCCGAATGCTGCACCTACGCTACGCCTGGGGCAAATCAACGATCGTCTGGCGCCTATCACCCTAACAGCCGACGGTTTAGCGCGCCTGGGCATCACGCATGCCGCCACGGACAAAGCCGCAAAGCTCTACCACGAAAGCGATTTTTCGCGCATCTGCGCCGCGTTGCTGCGACACATCGGGACTGTTCAGACTGTGAACAACTAAGTCCCTCACCACCCTCACCATTCAGGAAACACCTTATGACCACCATCACAACCGTCGCTGACGTGTTGGAGTCATCCCTGCGCCCCGTTCGACATAATGAGGCTGCCTGCATGGAAGAAGAATTACACCCTGTAGGCGTCCTGTTTAAAGCAGAAGACGACCACTGCGACTGGACGCACGTCATTATCCATCGTATGCGCGCCCGGTCTGCAATACACACTGGCAAACCGTATAAACCGGAACCAAAGCCGATCTATGTCGGCAGCCGGTTCCCCACGGCATCGCCTGCTGTTACGCCGCGTATCGGCGCCCGACGACGCTATTCAGCCAATATCATGCTGTCGGTTTACCAACTCCACCGCCGCGGCATCAACGAAAACGTGATCGCCAAAGATACCAGCATCCCGGTAGGCGATATCCGCAAACTGCTGACGCATAAAACGCAGACGCAGCGCAAGCAATGGCAACTGGCTCAGCAATTACCGCTGCCGTCAAAGGCGGTGATTCTGGCACGGCTGGGTAAGGAGGGTTAAGTGAAAGAACGTCCGATTATTTTCAATAGCGAGATGGTGCGGGCGATTTTGTCCGGCCAGAAAACGCAGACGCGGCGCATCGTAAAGCCGCAGCCGGATGAAGACGGCTTAGCTCGACTGCGTGGCGGGCCGTGGATGGATACCAGCGAAAAGATATATCGCTGCCCATTCGGTGAGATTGGCGACCGTTTGTATGTGCGCGAGACGGTCCACGCTAAAGAACTGGAATCTGGTCTGGATGTAGTTTGCTATCCAGCAGATCAAGCAGAGATTCCCATCAAAGCTCATCCGCTTGACGCTGGCTTATGGATCGACTTGTACCGCTATCGCGGTGGTGAAGGGAAAATTGTTCCCTCAATCCACATGCCTCGCTGGGCAAGCCGCATTCTGCTAGACACCACCGACGTGCGCGTAGAGCGGCTGAACGATATCAGTGAAGAGGATGCAAGGGCAGAAGGAGTTGAGCAGCTACGCGGCGGATACTGGCGGCATTACCAGCCTGGATGGACTCAGCACCAACTGAGCGCCAGAGGCTCTTTTGCCACGATCTGGAAATCCATCTATGGCGAGGAAAGCTGGGTCAGCAATCCGTGGTGCTGGGTGATCGAATTTAAACACATCAATAAGCAATAAGGACTGACCAATGACCATTAAACGATATTTACACACAAAAAACGCAATGATTTGCACGGCATCTGGGGATTTCGTGCTGCTAAAGGACTATCAGAGGTTGGAGAAACAACTCGATCACTACCGCGCATTGACTGATAACTACGATGTAGACCGGCAAAAATTGGCTGCTGAGAATACGGCGCTGAAACAAACAATTCTAGCCCTTGGCGGAAAGGGATTGCGGTTCTTCACATATGAAGGTCCTGACGCAATATACGATGAGCACGACACGATGGGAGGGGCGATCAAACAGGCAGAGGATGCATTGGATTACTGCCGTGATTGTGCTGGCGAAGGATGGCCTGACGAGACAGGACAAATATGCTGGGGTGTCGTTGTTCAGCGAGCAACGATGCACAACCAACACAAACCCGCTCCGGAGACTGAAGACACCAGTTTTGATTATATCTGTGAATACGACCTGATGGGTGTAAATCCAGATGCTGCCATTGCTGAGATTAAGGGTTGGACTTGCTTTCACTGCGGCGAACACTTCCACGCGTTTCAAGCAAACCTGGCTGCATTGCACTTTGGTGGAGAACAGGATGCCATTCCCCGATGCAAGGATTCACTGGAAAAGCTGTCAGTAATGACGACCGCCTTCATGAACTTGCAGCATCTTTCTGAGGTTTATCGATCTGCGTACGAAGAGTCGAAAGAACGTATCGCAGAACTGGAGGCGCGGGCGGTGAAGTTGCCGCCTGAAGTTTGGGTGAAAATTAACGATGTGAATTCATGCGTTATGTATGCCGGAGACGTTATTTATGCGCTCAAAGACGCCGGCGTGAAGTTGTCCGGTAATTCCGAACAGGTACTGCAACATTCAGATGATGAAGCGTTTGATCGATTTGCTATTGCGTGTAAAGCCAAACTCGCAAAGTCTCGCGCTAAAGGTCGGCGTGGATGGGACGACCCGCATCTTTGTAGCGTGGAAAGCCTGGCGGCGATGTTGGTAGCTCACCTGGTCAAGGGAAACCCAGGTACGTTCGAAGATGTTGCTAATTTCGCAATGATGCTCCACCAGCGTAAAGCCTCTCACAAGATTCTTACTGAAGCGGCAAAGGCTGATCGGTTCACTCCGGCTGAGCGGGATGCGATAAAACGAGCGTTAGACAATTCGAACTCTCCGGTAATTCCGGATGGTTGGGCGTTAGTTCCGCAGACGGCAACCGACGCAATGATTAGTGCCGCTGGTCGGGCGGCACGGCAGTACATGGAAGAAATGGGCGGCAACAACCCGTCTGTCATTTACAATGCAATGCTCGCCGCCGCTCCGCAGCGTAAGGATGTGAAAATGCAATTCAACGCTGGTGATTATTGCATTCACACAAGTAAGTGGGAAAAGTCTCCATGCCGCGTAGTTGCTTACGATGGTGACGTGGTTGTTATCAAAAGACTGGGGTCCGGATATAACAGCGTACCGGAAAGCTCGCTGGCTAAAATCACGAAAAAAGAAGCGATAAGGATGGCGCAGCAGATGCATTAATCAATATCCCCCCTGCTATACTCCATCAAGGAGGGTAGCTATGTCATACAATCTCGGTGATTTACCACAGGAAGAGCGCGACAAAGTCAATATTGACATTGCCGCCAGTGGCGTTGCATATAAAGAACGCATGAATATGCCTGTGATACCGGCGCAAATCGAATCTGAACAGCCGGAGAAGTACCGTGAGTATTTCCGTGAGCGACTGGCGTATTATAGGGGGGTGAGTAAAACGCTGCCGAATGCCAACGATCCCCGATATCAGCAAATGGCGGACGTCAACGGAAAGAAATAGTCAATTTGCTCAGAAATATAGTGGGATTTAAACAAGAACGAATAGGTTTTTTCTGATAAAAACAATGGAGATGGACAGATATTATCTGTCAGTTATATGAATCCAGATTGGAGGGATGGATGGATACTACAGAGGAACTGGGCGGAACCTATTTTTACCAGGGTATGGGTAACTTAACGGCCCACGAATTACTGTTTTGGGTATTCGTTGAGAATGTCCAGAAACAGTTGGGAGTTCATGACATAGCCGCCGTGGCTGCTTTGGTTTTGGGGGATAATAACATTCCTGTTTCTGGAAAGCCCAGCACGGCAACTCCCGGCACATCACGTGCATCGCTCTTCTTTCGAAAGCACTTGGACATTCGGCTGAAGAGAAGGTTATTACCGACGCTGACAAAATATTCTATTCGACATCTAAAAGTTATAATGGTCAATAACATTGGCGTGTTTGTAGGGCGTGCGGTGCCGGTTGTTGGGTGGGTGATTCTGGCCAACGATGTTGCCAGGATCAGCTTTCTAACCACTGTGGAGTATAACCATATTGCCCGTGGAGAAGACAAGCTATGGTGACGGATGAGGATGTACTAAGTTTTTTCAAAGAAGAGATCTCCACCTTGGCAACATTGACGTTTAAAACTATTCCGTTAGAACTCGATACTGTGTTGCAAGAATATGCGGAAGGGGATGAACTTTATTATGCAATCGACAAGTACGGCGAAACATTCGGCGTAGACATGTCCCGCTTCAACTGGGACAACTACTACCCATGGCGGGATACACCTTTCTGGCATACTTGGTTTTCTAAGAAGCCGGTGGAAAACGACAAAACACCTCTCACCATCCGCATGTTTTCCGAGTCAGCAAAATCTGGCCGCTGGCTCTACGACTAATCGCTACTCGGTGGACGCACCCCTCTAATTACCCTATGCAGAGGACGTCCGTCAACGTCGTAATACCGACTGGGCCAGATCTCTTCAGGGGGAATCCCCAATGCTTCGGCGATCAACCATTCCCCTTTCGGCCAGGGGCGCGCAAGCGCATTAGCCAACGTTGATGAACTTAATCCGGCAGCACGCGAAACGGCAGCCATCGTCGTTCCTTTCTTTTTCAGGGCGGCGATAATATCTGCTGGGTGCCAATCATGGGTTGGTGTGGGCATATCGATAATCCTCACGTCTGTTTGATGGTGACGATCCAGACGAGGGTTTGCAGACCGGGATGTTGTCAAACCGGCGAGGATAAATCCTCCCCCCGCCTGGACCGCCATAGACAGGCGTGAACAGGCGCACCAGCTGAGAAAAGCTGATGGACAACATCTGAGGGGGCTGCAAATCCCCGCCAATGGATTTTTCCACGGGCGGATACATGGTAATCCATCACGTAAAATATCACCACATCCCTAACGATGTGGTTATTCCTTATTGATTTCCTACCTCTCAACACACCATTTATTACAGCATCTCTGATTATGGAGGTTATCGATAATGGCTAAATTCCCTATCAATGCCATCGTGAAATTGAACCAGCCGCACGCAACAGGAAAAGGCGTTGTGATGGCTATTTATCCAGAACACGAAGACAAGCCGGTATCGTATCTCGTTGATTGGGATGACGGCGGGCGCGGAATTCACGATGAGAACAAACTATGCTGGGCGGCAATTACTCATCCAGTGTTACATCGAAATTAACTAACCAAGTCCCTTCCCTACGCACACCAAACGACCAGAATATGGGCGTGTCATTGACATGCCCTTTTTATGAGGACTGATCAATGACCAAATTATTAACTCTAGAAGAATGGGCCAAGCGAAATTATGAAGAGCCTCGCCCGTCACAGCAAACACTTTGGCGCTGGGCGAGAAACGGAAAAATTTACCCTGCCCCAGAAAAACACGGCAGGGAATACCGGGTGCGCGAAGAAGCTATTTATATCAATCCCAAAAGTTTTTCTCTGGCACGAAAGTTAATTCAGGAAAAACAAATTCAGTCACCGTTAGTTGAGAGACTCATCCATGGCAAAGAGGCCGGAAAAATATGACGCCAATCTGCCTCGAAACCTGACATACCGCCGTAGTTATAAATCCTACTATTGGCGGAACCCCATTACCGGGAAAGAAATTCCACTGGGTCAGATTGCCCGGCGGGATGCTATAAGCCAGGCGATAGAGGCAAATAACTACATTGAACAAAACTATGCACCAGTAGCACTCATTGAAAGGTTAAAAGAGAAAAAAGACACCACACTCACTGAGTGGCTGGAGCGTTACGATGTGATTATTAAGCGCCGTGACTTGGCAGAAAACACTTACAAGATCCGAGCTGGTCAAATCGCAACAATTCAGCAGGCATTGGGGAACAAGGCCTTAAAGGACGTCTCAACAAGAGATATAGCTGGATTTCTGGAGATATATTTTCAACAGGGGAAACTATCAATGGCGGGAGGTTTACGATCTGTTCTCTCTGATATTTTTCGTGAAGCAATTGTTGAAGGGCATATTGAGAATAACCCGGTAATGCCAACACGCGTTCCCACATCAGAAGTGAAGCGAGAACGATTAGAACTTGAGCAATATATAGCCATTCGTCAAGCTGCGGAACAACAGCCAATGTGGTTTTCTTTGTCTATGGACTTGGCGCTTATCACAGGGCAACGACGCGAAGATGTCTCGCAAATGCGCTTCTGTCATATCATTGATGGCCGCTTACGAGTTGATCAGGGTAAAACCGGCAGCATGCTGGCGCTGCCAATGGATTTGCGACTGGAAGCCGCCAGGTTCTCTCTTGGGGATGTTATTGATAAATGCCGGAATGCCAGCAATACCGACTATCTCATCAGCGCTGGTATAAGAAAAAATAGCCCTGATGGCATGATGAATCCCGATAGCCTGACCAAGGGTTTCGTTAAAGCGAGGAAAGCCACAGGCATAGTTTTTGATGAAAGCCCGCCAACTTTTCATGAAATACGAAGTCTGGCCGGGCGACTCTATGAGAAGGAGAAAGGAAAGGAGTTTGCCCAGAAGTTACTCGGTCACAAATCAGTCAAAATGACAGATAAATATCTGAATACAAGGGGCAAAGAATACACTTATCTATAAAAGACCGAATATCGATTTTCGTGGAATTTTCGTGTATTTTCGTGTATCCGAAAAATAAACCGTTATAAATCAATGATTTAAAAAAAGACCGAATACGATTCCTGTATCCGGTCTAGGGAAATGGCTCTTGGGAGAGAGCCGTGCGCTAAAAGTTGGCATTTATACAAGCTGAACAAGCCTTGTCACCTAAGCGTAGCCAACTCCCTTGCGTTTTCCAGTTTTCGTGCATTTGCAATTATCACAAACGGAACAGAATTCACACTTTATCGCAACCATTAAAGACCGGTAAATTAACATTTAATCAAGGAATCAATCACTTTATGGCTTAGCCTCAGGGTCGCAAAGCTGTTCGGCGCGTTCGATAAAAGGCTGTAAGCTTTTCTTCTGCCCCGGATGCTTGGGGTCGTCCAACCAGATGGCGTCTATCGGCTGGGCATTGACCTGGCCGGCCTTCATCTGGGCGGTAGCAACGTCGTTAAGAGGATATTGCATCAACGTTCCGGTATGCAGGGCATACAGCGCTTTGCCTGGCCGGCAAATAAGCTGAACCTCTTCCCGCGTGAACGCCCAGGCTTCTCCGTATTGCAGACGGCTTATATTCGCCAGCTTGGCGGCGGAAAAGGCATTAACAGACAGTGAAGCGAGAATCAGCAATAACAATATTTTCTTCATCATGTTGTTCCTGAGCATGATTATTCAGGCGCTTACGCCCCGTTGCAGCGGCACGATTATCCAGCTCGAAGGCAGGCTTCATACCATATAAAACAGAGGGTTACTATATAGCCGCTAGCGGCGATCATAACGATAGTGCCGGATGAAGTCGAGGGGGGAAAGCAGTAACGGTAAGGTTTCGTCACGGCAGGACAATGCGCTCGTTCAACCGATGCGCATTGCCGCTATGCCGCACTATGCCGGGGTTTCAGTCAGTCTGAAGGACTCAGGACGTTGCGCCACCAGACACATTGGCCGCCATTTTTTTCAGATCCTGATCGATAAAGAACAGGCCGCCTTCGCTGGCGTTGACCAGGGCCAGTTTATCCAGGATGGATCTGAACAGTTTTTCTTCTTCATGCTGCTCGGCCACATACCATTGCAGGAAGTTGAACGTTGAATAATCCTGTTGCGCCATTGCGGCATGGGCCAGCTGGTTAATTTTGTCGGTAATCAGTTGCTCATGTTCATAGGTGAGTTTGAATACGTCCGCCAGCGACGCAAACTCTACCGGCGGGGCGGCAATGGCGCCTAATATCGGCATACTGCCGGTGTCATCCAGATAGTTGAACAGGCGCTGCATATGCTCCATCTCTTCCTGAGAATGGGTTTTCAGAAAAGCGGAAGCACCTTCAAAACCTTTATCGCCGCACCAGGCGCTCATCTGTAAATATAAATTAGCGGAATAAAACTCCAGGTTAAGCTGCTCGTTCAATTTTTCGATCATTTCTTTTTTTAACATAGTCATTCCTTATTTCTCAGGCAGGTAAATGCATCGCGGCTTATTATGCCTGAATAATAAAAATAAAAACATCTCATTAACTAAATTAACAAATAATTATTTTTTCGTTTTAAATCATATAATTATATTTTACCGAATTGATACTAATTTTCATTTTCAATAAATTATTCGTTATCGTGATTGAGAATTATTTTTATTATCAAAAAGAATAAAAAATATAATTTAACCCGCTTTGTGCCCACGGCAGTCAGGGCAGCGTCTTGCCATTTTCCCGGCGCTGTTTTACCTTGACGCACAGAATACGGTAATCAATATGCAGGAGAAAACCACATGGGACATAATTTGGCCGATCTGCCTAAAGAAGAGATGGACAAGATGAATGTGGATCTGGCCGCGTCGGGCGTTGCCTTTAAAGAACGCTATAACATGCCGGTTATTCCTGAGATGGTGGAGCGGGAACAGCCGGAGCATCTGCGCGGTTATTTCCGTGAGCGCGTCGGCTTTTACCGCCAGCGGTCGCTACAGTTCTCACGCCTGCCCTATGAGCCTAAGTCCAAATAGCGTCTGCCGGCGACACATTTCTTCGCGATAAAAAATATTTTCTCCTTGCATCTCGCGCCAAACAAGCGGTTAATGGGTTGGCAACCCAACCTTTTACCAAGCGAGGTCAGAAATGAGTAAAGGAATGGACAGCAAAAAGAACAGCAAGAAAAAACCCCTGAAAACCGCCGTTGAAAAGCGCGCGGACAAAAAGGCTAAGAAAGCGCAGCCTCAGGCGGATATCACTTAAAGCCAACAATGCTGATCGGTAAACCCGCATCAGCGGGTTTACTCTCACCACCTCAGTCGATTTCAAGCACCATCAGCAGGAACGCGTATTCCAGCGCAATATCCTCATAATGTTTGAACCGTCCCGACTTTCCGCCGTGCCCGGCATCCATATCGGTATACAGCAGCAAAAAACGCTTATCGGTTTTTACTTCCCGCAGTTTGGCCACCCATTTTGCCGGTTCCCAATACTGGACCTGCGAGTCATGCAATCCGGTGGTGACCAGCATATGCGGATAGCCCTGAGCGGTTACCCCGTCGTACGGGCTGTATTGCCTGATGTAGTCATAATAGCGGCGATCGTTCGGATCCCCCCACTCTTCATACTCGCCGGTGGTTAGCGGGATGGACTCGTCCAGCATGGTGGTCAGCACGTCAACAAACGGCACCTGCGCGACGACGCCTTTAAACAGATCCGGCGCAAAATTCACCACCGCGCCCATCAATAGTCCCCCCGCGCTGCCGCCCATGGCGAACATTTTTTGCCGGTCGCCATAACCCTTTTCGGCCAGCGCCTGCGACACATCGATAAAGTCGGTAAACGAATGCATTTTATTCAGCAATCGCCCGTCGTCATACCACTGTTGCCCCAGTTCGCCGCCGCCGCGAATATGGGTCAGCGCAAAGACAAATCCCCGGTCCAGCAGGCTAAGCCGGCTGACGCTGAAATCCGCGTCCATGCTGCTGCCATAGGCGCCATAGCCGTAGACCAAAATGGGGTTTTGGCCGGGTTTGAAATGTTCGCGGTGATAGACCAGGGAGACCGGAACGTCAACGCCGTCGCGGGCGGTAATCCACAAGCGTTCGCTGCAATAATTATCCGCGCTAAAGTCCTTCACTTCCGCCTGTTTGAGCAACCGTTGCCGGCCGGTATCCATATTCAACTCAAAGAGCGAACTCGGAGTGGTCATGGACGCGTAGCCATAGCGCAGCAGCGTGGTTTCCGGCGTTGGGTTATACGCCAGCCAGGTCACGTAGCTGGCGTCATTGAAGGTAATGTTTTTCTCTTCCCGCGTCTGCCAGTGAATTTGCCGCAGGCTGGTGAGTCCCCGCTCCCTTTCCTCCACCACCAGCCAGTCGCGAAACAGCTCGAAACCTTCAAGCACGCGCTGCTCCCGTGGCGCAATCAGCGTTTCCAGGCTACCTTCCCCTACTTCCTGCGTTCGATACAGGCCAAAGTTTTTTCCTTCCCGGTTGGAGCGCAGGTAAAAGGCGTCCCGATAGTGGTCGACGCCATACTCGTGATCTTTACGCCGGGGGATAAACACCTGCGGCGCGGCGTCATGGCGCGCCGCGTCGATCAGCAGCACCTCGGTCGTGGTGGTGCTGCTAAGGTAAACGATGATGTAACGTTCCGAGGTCGTCTTGCCCAGGCTGACGTAATAGGTATCATCCTTCTCCTCATACACCAGTTCATCGGCCGCCGGATCGTTTCCCAGCCGATGGCGATAAACCTGATACGGCAATAAGGTTTGCGGATGTTTGCGCACGTAATAAAGCGTGCCGGAGTCAGCCGACCATTCCGCCCCGGAAGAGACCTTTTCAATAACGTCGGGCAACCACTCGCCGCTGCGCAGATCGCGAAACCGAATGTCGTACTGCCGGCGGGACAGAAAATCCTCCGACAACGCCAACAGCTGATTATCCGGGCTGACCTGCAGCGTCCCCAGGCTATAAAACTCATGATTCTCCGCCCGCTGATTTCCATCCAGCAGCGTTTCCCATTTATCCGTCACGCTTTCGGGCTGGCGACGATAGATGGGATACTCTTTGCCCGGCTCATAGCGGCTCTGGTAACGGTAACCTTTTCTGACGTAGGGAACCGACATATCCTCCGACGGTATCCGGTTGACCATTTCGTCATACAGCGACTGTTTCAGCCCGTCGTAAGGCGCCATCACCTCGCGGCTGTAGCGGTTCTCCTGTTGCAGATAGGCCAGCACGTCGGGATCGCTGCGCTGGTCGTCGCGCAGCCAGTAGTAGTTATCGATGCGGGTATCATTATGAACGGTCAACGGATGGGGTCTTTTTGCTGCTTGCGGTGCTGTCATGGTGTTCAGGTCCTTGGTTCGGGAATAAAAAGAGTGGCACGATTCCCGTCCGATGCCAAGTCACGGCGGCGTTTTCCCCGCGCCGCCGCATGGCCTCGGATGCGCGCGCAAACGTTTTCGTTTATACTGCGCCCATTTTTCACAACCAGATCGGGTATAGGCTATGTTAACGATTGGAACTGCCCTGCGCGCCGACGCCACGCGCGTGATGCTGCTGGGCTCCGGTGAGTTGGGCAAGGAAGTCGCCGTTGAGTGTCAACGCTTGGGTATCGAGGTTATCGCCGTCGATCGCTACGCCAATGCGCCTGCCATGCAGGTTGCCCATCGCAGCCACGTCATTGATATGCTGGACGGCGAGGCGTTAAAGGCGTTGGTTGGATCCGAACGCCCTGATTATATCGTGCCCGAGATTGAGGCCATCGCCACCGATATGCTGGTGACGCTCGAACGGCAAGGCCATCGCGTGGTGCCCTGCGCGCAGGCAACCCGCCTGACGATGAATCGCGAAGGCATTCGCCGCCTGGCGGCCGAAACGCTGGGCGTGCCGACCTCAAGCTACCGCTTTGCCGACGACGAAACCGGCTTTCATCAGGCGGTGGCCGACATCGGCTACCCCTGTATCGTCAAGCCGGTGATGAGTTCATCAGGCAAAGGACAAAGTCTGCTGCGGGACCCCGGGCAGTTGGATAAGGCCTGGCGCTATGCCCAGCAGGGCGGGCGCGCCGGCGGCGGGCGGGTTATCGTTGAGGGATTAGTCGATTTTGATTTCGAAATCACCCTGCTGACCATCCACGCGGTGGACGGTATTCACTTCTGCGCCCCCATCGGCCACCGTCAGGAGGACGGCGACTACCGTGAATCCTGGCAGCCGCAGCAAATGAGCCCACTGGCGCTGGAGCGGGCGCAAAAAATAGCCGCCGAGGTGGTAAAAGCGCTGGGTGGTCACGGGCTGTTTGGCGTGGAGCTATTTGTCTGCGGCGACGAGGTTATTTTCAGCGAAGTCTCGCCGCGCCCGCATGATACCGGGATGGTGACGATGATCTCGCAGGATCTGTCAGAGTTCGCGCTGCATGTCCGCGCGTTTCTCGGGTTGCCGATCGGCGCCATTCATCAATACGGCGCCGCGGCCTCCGCGGTGATCCTTCCGGAGCTGGATAGCCGGAACGTGCGCTATCAGGGGCTGGAGAGCGCCTTGCTTCCCCACACCCAGATCCGCCTGTTCGGCAAACCGGAAATCAGCGGCAAGCGCCGGATGGGCGTGGCGCTGGCCAGCGCGCAAACCACCGACGAGGCCGTCCTGCTGGCGAAAAAAACCGCGGCGGCGGTGAAGGTCAGCGGTTAATCATTGCCGAGTCCATAAAAAAGCCATCCGCATGGATGGCTCAGATTGCTGACGAACCCCACATTTTCCGTGGGGTTCTTGTTTTA
>NZ_KZ819097.1:0-53641 GCF_003115855.1 Brenneria corticis | reverse complement strand
ATAAAACAAGAACCCCACGGAAAATGTGGGGTTCGTCAGCAATCTGAAATCCACGCGGTTGCGTGGATTTTTTTGTCTAATGAAGGCATAGCCAAAATTGAGTACATAATGACACCTTCTTAGCTCTCAACGGGAATAATAGAAATATGGCCGTTGCGCTCCAGAATGGCATATTTTATTTTCCCCAACTCCGTAAATCGGGATTCTGTTTGTCATCCATATCGGCAATGCGGACGCGGGTGTCGATATCGTGATTGAAGCCACCGGCTTTTTTACTGAACGTGAAAAAGCGGCGGTGCATATCCATAGCGGCGCCGCCAAAGCGCTGGGCAAGGTTATTCCCGAACGCCGCCCTTCTTTAGCGCACCGATCGTTGCGTTCCCGCCAGCAGCATCAGCAGTACGCATACCAGCATGGCCGCCGCCAGGTTGTAAAGCATTCCCGCCACAAAAGCAGAGGCGTATTGTCCGGCATGCGCCTCTGTTTCCCCACTCATGGCAAGCGCCGCGCTGAACAGTATGCCGACAACCGCCACGCCAAGTGCTGCCCCGACTTGCTGCACGGTCGAGATCACGCCGGACACCATACCCGCCTGAGCCTGTTCGACGAAACCCAGCACCAGATTCAGCAGCGGCGTCATGATCAGGCCTTGGCCGATACCGACCACTATTAACACAGGAATCAAACTTATTGGCAGTAATCCGCCCCCAGCCGACCAGACTTGCGCGATCAGCAGACTCAGCGAGGCGGCATAGATCAGCGCTCCCACTACGATGGCCGGTGCGCCCCACCGTGCCACAAGACGCGGCGCAGCCAGCGACGCGACGACAAAACCTACGCTGCACGGCGCGAAGATGCTCCCCGCCAGAAATGGATCAAGCCCCAGCCCAGATTGCAGCAACAATGCAAAACATAAAAAGAAGGAACTGGCCGTCGAATAAATCAACAACACCAGCAGAGCGCCCAGCACAAAGCGTCGCTGTCGCAGCAGGCGCATGTCCACCAACGGAAGACGGCCTGATGCCCGCCGCCATTCCTGGTGCTGGTAGAAAGCCGCAAGCAAAGCCGCTGAGACGCCTAAGGACAATAGGCTCCAGGCCGGCCAGCTTTGTCCCGGCCCCTCGATCAATGGCACCAGCAAGAGCGCCAGTCCGCTGCTGACCAACAATACGCCAGCCCAATCCAATGCTGGTCGTTGGGCCGATCGGGACTCGGGAATATAGCGGGCCGCGCCGATGGCGAACAGGCCGATGGGAACATTGATAAGGAAGATGGTGCGCCAGCCTAGCCCGAACAGATCGGCGTATACCAGCCACCCGCCCAGCACCTGTCCGGCGATGGCGGCCAATCCCAGCGTCATACCCAGCAGGCTGAAGGCGCGGCGGCTGTCGTTACCGTTGAAGTTGACGCGGATAGAGGCATAGACCTGTGGGAACAGCAAGGCGGCGGCCAGCCCCTGCAACACCCTTGCGCCGATCAGAAAGCCGGCACTGGGCGCCAGCCCGCAGAGTGCCGAGGCCAGGGTAAACCCCGCCATGCCAACAATGAACAAGCGGCGACGTCCAAACAGATCGCCCAGCCGTCCGCCGGTAATCAGCAAGACCCCAAAAGCCAGTTCATAGCCGGCCACGATAAAGCCAATCTGTGCAAAACTGGTTCCCAGGCCGACCTGCATACTGGGGATGGCCACATTGACCACGAACAGGTCGAAGATAGTGACGAAACCTGCCAGCAGCAGGACGCATAAACCAAGCCAAGGCGCGCTTTGGGAAGTCCTGGCGACTATCGGTGAAAGGCGGATATTTGAGTTCATCTTGCATCTCCGAGCTAGTGACGCGATCATTCTCAAATGCTTTTTAAACAATTACAATTTAACCATTTATGCTATTACTAAAAGCAACGAGGTAAACATGCGAACGTTGGAGCGAACTCGTGACGACCTGGCGGCTTTTTTGCGCACACGCCGCGAGCGGCTGAATCCTGCCGACGTGGGGTTGCCTAGCGGCGGGCGACGGCGCACGCCAGGGCTTCGTCGGGAAGAAGTGGCGGCACTCGCCGGTGTCGGCCTGACTTGGTACACGTGGTTGGAACAGGGGCGTGACATCGGCGTGTCCGCAACATTCCTTGATAATCTGGCACGCGTGCTCAAACTTGACGTGGCCGAGCGCCGTCACCTATTCCTGCTGGCGCACGAACGTCCGCCCGCCGAGCCAGGCAAGACTTGGTGCGTAGTGCCGCCGCTGGTGCGCCGCCTTATGAACGATCTGGCCCCGCATCCAGCCTACGTGCTCAATCTGCGCTGGGACGTGCTGGCCTTCAATGAGCCTTCCAACACGCTGTTTGGCTTCGAGAGACATTCCCCCGAGCGACGCAACCTGCTTTGGCTGCTGTTTACCGATCCGCATTTTCACGAGTGCTTTGCCGACTGGGAAGAACAGGCGCCGCAGATGCTATCGAGTTTTCGCCGCGATTTCGTCCGTGCGCCACAGGAGTCCGATATCCATGAACTGGTGGACGAACTGGAACAGGTATCGCCAGAATTCAAGCTGTGGTGGCGGCAGCACGACGTTCACGCTCCTTGCAGCGGTGTGCGCAAACTGCTGATCGACGGCCATACCCAACCGTTTGATCACACCTCGCTCACCATTGACGAAGACCGGCATTTGCGGTTGGTGGTGTATGCCCGGCAGCAGGAGGGATAGTTGCAGCGCAGGCGACCGACCAGTCAATCGTTCACGCAGACGGAACAAGGCGATGATGCAGAAAAATACACCAGAGAAAACCGGCCAGATGCGGGCGGCGATTGCGGCTTTGAGGGGCGTCCTTGGGGACGCGCTGCTTGCCGTGTATCTGCACGGTTCAGCGGTAATGGCGGGGCTTCGGCCTCAGAGCGATATCGACCTGCTCGCCGTTGTCGACCGCGGTATAAGCGACGAGCAGCGGCGTTGCCTGCTAACGGCCCTGCTGCATATTTCCGCTCGCCATCCCGCGACGCCGGGAGGCCCCCGCAGCGTCGAGGTCATGGTATTTCGCCAGTCCGACCTGCTTGAGGTCTCTTTCCCGGCACGAGTCGAATTCACTTATGGCGAATGGCTGCGAGATAAGTTCGAGGCAGGCGCAACGCCAACGCCTAACCGCGATCCTGAATACACGCTGGTTCTCGCCCCGGCCCTTACCAGGCGCCCTTTTTCCCGCAATATTTTGATATTGCGTTCCACGGTGCGCCGGTTCACACCTAACTTATGAGCCAGTTGAACAATGGTAATCGTCGGGGTTGCCGCGATAGCGGCCAGGTTCCGTTGGGCGGACGGGGATAAATCCCCTGAATTTTCTACCGACATTTGTACCGGCGTTTCTACCGGCATGGCGACGGCATAAGCCTGCTGGGCATCGATACCTTCAGCCAGTGCTTCAGTCAGTTTTTCCAGCATAAAAGCGATAAATAACGTGCAGTTACCGGCGCGATCGCATTCTCTCAGCACCTGATAATACGCCTGCTGCTGATTGTGGATAAGCGTTTCCACCGGCAGCCATGCCAGTTCAGCGCGCCATCCACAAAGGATTGTTGACGATCGATAAAGATCTAATCGTTGCCGGAAGATGCGCCGTGAAGGATATGTCGCAAAAGCCGATTGACCTCGGCGGCCGAAATCGGTTCGTCTTCCAGCAGGGCTCTTGCGCAGATACCGTCCGCCGCCACCACCACGCTCTGAATCGTCAAGGGATCCCGGGTATGCTTGCCGGCGGCGCGGGCGACCAGATCGCGCCAGTGCCTGGCGATGGGTCGTAATGCCGGGCGTCTCGCGGCCTGTAGGGTGAGTTCGTGCTCCGCCAGCGCCCTTCGGCGCCCTGCTCCGCTGGCGTCTGAAATCATCTCGGAGATGCCGTCAATCTCATCGCCGCCGCTTTCGATAAGCGCTTCCAACTGCGCGGCATATTCCGCCGCCGCCGCCGTCAGCGCGGCGAGCAGCAGATCATCTATGGTCGCGAAGTAGTAGATCGCCGAACTGGCGGCAACGCCCGCCTCTTTGGCAACGCTGCGGTGCGTCACGCCGGAAACGCCTTCGCGTTCCACAACGGTCAGCGTGGCGGCGATCAGTTTTTGACGCCGGGCATCCCCTCTGGCCCGGCGGCCGTCTTTATTGACGGCGGACGCGGTGCTCACTGTTTTGCACCCAGTTCAAGCGAGAGGACGCCGCCGATCACCAGCACGATGCCGACTATTTGTATCCAGGTAAGTTTGTCGCCAAGGAAAAACGCGCCGATAAACGCCACGGAAGCTACGCCAAGCGCCGCCCAGACGGCATAGGCCACGCCGATGGCCATGCCGCGGTTCAGCACCAGAGAAAGCAGATAGTAGGCTCCGATAACGCCGACAATCGCCAGCAAGGTTGGCAGGGGCTTGGTAAAACCGTTAGAAAAGCGGGTCGCCAGCGCACCCATGATTTCCGAAGCAATCGCCGCGGCCAGAAGAAGGTAGGTCATTAATGCGCTCCATGTAGTTGAACTAATGTTCAAGTATTGTTATTGATGATTACCCTGCTGTCAATCACGGGGGTGAACTATACTGATTTATTATTCCTGAAACAGCGGCCTATCATGAACACCAATAGCGGGCCTTTATGGTCCGCGCAAACAAATAAGCTTTTATTATCCGGCTCCGGCGTAGATATCAGGCAGATTATGATCCTGACTTATACCGACTGTTTCCTCGGGGACGTGGTGAAATTATTGGAGATGCTGACCTCCCTTAATTCCAGCCAGCCATGTTTATCCGCGGCAAAAATAGAGTACGTCACTCATATTTATTCTTTATACGGCGGTTTAGTTTCTTCTCCCGCAACCGCCCTGATGAATATGGAAACTCAGGCAATGCAGATCTCCCGCCCGCTGGATATTGATATACTTATTATTGCGCACGGCCCTCAACAGGCAATATCCACCCCGCCGGACGCGATTGTTAATTGGTTACGCACTATCTGCTCCCAGTCACGCTGCGTCGTCGCTCTCGGCGCCGGCATTTTCCTGCTGGCCGCCACCGGATTGCTGCATCAACGAACCGTGACCACCTATTCATCCCTGATAAGCAGGCTGATAGCCGGATACCCGACCCTACGGGTGAAAAAGAGCGCCGATTTTCAAAGAGACGGCAAATTCTATACCACCGGCGAGCGCATCAATATAAAAGAAATGGCACAGCTTTTATTACGTTCCGATCGCGGAGAAAACGGCGACGATAGCCGGCGGGTGGAATCCTCGGTATCCACGGCCTCATGCCCGTTAAATTCCTTTTTCACCCGCCCGCAATCCATCGCCTATCGCGTCATTTTCTGGTGGCTTACCCATATTGACGAGGATTTGAATATGGCCCACTCCGCCGATTTTTTAGCGATGAGCGAACGCAGCTTCCGGCGTCATTTCAAACTACAGACGGGCTATTCACCCTCGTTATTTTTATTATTATTACGCCTTGAACTCTCCCGGCAGGCGTTGATTGACAGCGACTTGCCTATTGATAAAATCGCCCGCCGCTGCGGATTACTCGACGGGCAACAATTAGCCAGAATATTCAGGAAATTTATCGGTACTTCTCCGCATCTATATCGGGAGACAAACCAGCAGGAAAATTTCGCCGCACTCCATCCTGCGTATGGCGATTTATTTAATGCGCGCGTCTTGCCGGAATGGCTATCCCGTTTTTTAGCCAGAGTAAGTTCGGAAAAAAGACAGTCTATCCTGATCTATTTACAACGCCAGTCTACGGTCGCGCCGCTATAAGGCGCCTAAAAAAGGATTACGCCGTCCCTTGCTTTTATCAGCCGGTTTGTTATTGGCCGGTTTTGCAGTATATAAGGCCGGATATGAAGCGGTTTCGCCCCAATATTCCCTTGAGTAACTGTTAAACTACCCATGAGAAATGGCTCCCTTGTTTTTACGCCAAATCCATTCAGTTCCCTTTTGCGTTTTCAAGGCCTCCTTATGTCCAATAAACTATTAATTAAAATGACCGTGATCTCTTCGCTGTGTCTCGGCGGCGTGGTAGCAGCTCCAGCGCTTGCCGCTACGGCAACCACCAATATGGCCGTCAGCGCGACCGTTGTCGCCGCCTGTACGATATCAACCACGGCTCTCGCCTTCCCCGATTATTCAGGCGTAGCGGTTGATTCCACCGCCACCCTGTCGGTACTTTGCTCTAACGCCGCGCCTTATACCGTAGGGCTTGGTGCGGGTACGGCGGTCGGGGCCACCACTGCCCTGCGAGCGTTGACCGGCTCGGTTGCCGGGTCAACGCTGAACTACGGCCTGTATCAGGAAGCCGCGCATACCACCAACTGGGGCGATACCATCGATACGGATACCGTGGCCGGAACGGGCACCGGGGAGACACAAACGCTGACCGTGTATGGTGAAATTGCCGCGAATCAGCTTACCTCCGCCGTCGGCACCTACTCGGATACCATCGCCGTTACCGTCAACTACTGATATAAAGGTCAGCGACTATGCCCCGTAATAGATTCATATTCAGGGCGCTGATACTTGCAGGCCTGTGGAACATGGCGCCACAGGCCTTCGCGCAAGCGCTATCCATTGTTCCGATCAGCCAGGAGCTGTCAGCCAATAAACGGGCCGCCAGCTTTACCCTGACCAACCACGGCGATAAAAATACCCAAATCCAGATCCGCAGCTACGCCTGGACACAAACGGTTAACGGCGACAGTTACCAAAGTACCGCCAGGCTGGCGATCAGCCCGCCTTTCGCCACCATTGCCCCGGGTAAATCCCAAACCATCCGCCTATTGTTACGCGAGCCCGCCGGCCAAATTGAAGAGGCTTATCGGGTCATCTTTGACCAAATTCCGGACAACAATAAAAATAAGGTCGAACTGGCGTTGCGTTTTACTATCCCGGTATTTTCCAAACCCCCGGTCGCAACCGCGGCGGATGTCCGGTGGCGGGTTGAAAAACGCCAGGATCATGCCTTATTGATCGCCGTTAATCATGGCCTGCAACATGCCGTGTTGACCAATATCTCGCTCAACACCGACAACAACGTCAAGCTTCGACTCAAGGGGCCGGGGCTGCCTTATATTCTGGCGGGCAGCGAACGTCACTGGCGGATAGACGATCGCTCACATCGGTTAAATTCCGGCGTGCGCCTGCGCCTGCAGAATCCCGGCGTTACGGGTCATGCCGATCGGTGGTTGACCGTGGGTAGCAAAGATTGAATGTGGCCTGTAACCGGGTGGGATTATTTTGGGGCATGATCGGCCTGTCCTGCTCAGGGTTAAGCGGCATCGCCTGGGCGGAAGATCCCGTCAGACAAAACCTGTTGCTTAACGTGGTGGTGAACGGGCAACAACGCGCCGGCGTTGATGATTTTGTCGAAGATAACGGAGCGCTGTTCGTTACCGCGACGCAGCTCACCCGGTTGGGACTGATCCTGCCCCCCTCTTCGACCGCCACGGGTGATGAATTGGTCGACCTCGCCACTATCCGCGGCTGGCGCTACCGGTTAGACAGTGAAACGCAAACGCTCCATCTTCAGGTTCCCAATCAGAATCTGGTCGCGCAGCAGTTGAACGCGCCACAAACGCCGGACAGCGGCGCAGTTGCGCACAGTGATAATGGCGCGGTATTCAATTACGACACCCAAATAACCCGCTATGACGGGCAGCTCAGCGATAGCACCACGGGCGATTTACGCTTGTTTGGCAATTACGGCGTGTTTGAAACCAGCGCCGTGCGGACACACAATCCTTACCTGCGCCGTACCGTGCGGCTAAACAGCACCTACACTATTTCCGATGTGGAAAAACTGCGCACCTACCATGTCGGCGATTTTATCAATAGCGGGTTACCCTGGACCCGGCCAATCCGCATGGCGGGTATGCAGATGACCACCAATTTCGGCCTGCGCCCGGATCTGGTGACCTTTCCCCGCCCCGGCATCACCGGCGAGGTCGCAGTGCCCTCTTCGGTTGATATTTACATCAACGGCATCCATCAGTTGTCCAGCCGGGTAGAGCCTGGCCCCTTTGAGGTCACCCAGCTACCGGTGACCAGCGGCGGCGGGGAGATCGCGATGGTGGTCAAGGACGCCAGCGGCCGGCAAACCCGACAGACGCTGCCTTTTTATACCGGCGCGTCGCTGCTGCAAAAGGGGCTGGACTCGCTGGCCGTGGAAACGGGGATGGTGCGTCGCCGCTACGCCACCCGCTCCAGCGATTATACCCAGAGCGCCGCCGCCCTGAGCTATCGACGCGGCATCACCGACGGGATGACGTTGTCCAGCCATTTCGAAGCCACCGAAAAGCTGACCATGGGTGGGATCGGCGCCGATCTGTTGCTCAGCCGCCATGGCATACTTTCCGCCTCGTTGGCGACCAGCCAGTTCGGCAGCCGGCAGGGCAACCAATACGGGCTGGGGTTTTCCCATCTTCTGCCGGCGATGAACTACGGCTTCAGCATTCTACAGGCGGATAAAAATTTCTATGATATCGCCGCCGCCAATGACGACGCCATGCCGGGCACCACGCTGCGCGCCAGCATCGGCTTTCCCGTACCGCCGGGCAACGGTTCGTTCAGCCTGATTTACGCCAAGAGAATGGTCAATTTTTATAATGACTATGACTTAACGTCGGAACGCATCGCCACTTCAACCTTGTCGGCCACCTACTCGGCCTCGCTGCCTTATGATTCCTATGGCTATATCACCGTGCTGCATGATTTTGATAATGACCAGGGAAGCGGCATTTTTGTTGGTTTCGCCATCCCCTTCGGTCGCAGAGCCACCGTCAGCGCCAATAGCAGTATGAGCAACGGTAATCACCATCAGACCGTACAGGCGCGGCAATCCGCGGTACAGCGCGGTGATATCGGCTGGAAAGTCGCCAATCAGAGCGGTAGCCGGGCCCGGCAAAATATGGCGTTGGATTACAAATCCCCATGGGGATTGATTGGCACCGAGGTCGAACGCAGCAAAGAGGGAAATGCGTTTCGCGCCAGCGCGCAAGGGGCGATTTCCACCCTTGGCGGTCATTTTTTTGCGTCGAATACCATTTATGACAGCTTCGGCGTGGTAGAGACCGATGGCTTACCCGGCATTACCGTGTTGCAGGAAAACCGTCCTCTGGGCAAAACCGACCGCAACGGCGTGATGTTTATTGAGCAACTCAACGCCTATGAAAATAACCGTCTGTCGATTAACCCTAACGACGTGCCGATGGATGTCTCGCTACGCTATACCGAACTCAACCTCACTCCCGGCGATCGCGCCGGCATTCTGGCCAAATTTCCCGTTCGCCGCAGCAACAGCGCCACCATCCGGCTGATTGACGCAAACCATCAGCCCTTTCCTCTGGGCAGTACCGCCGTCCTGAACGAGAACGGCGTGCAGCAGGTGGTTGGCTATGACGGGATTGTTTTCTTTGAAAACCTGGTCCCGCATAACACGCTGGACGTACAGCGGAATGAACAGCCCGACTGTCGCGTCGAGTTTGATTATCAGCCTCAGGCCAACGCGATTCCTGAAATCGGTCCGTTGATCTGTCATAGCGGAGAAAAACCATGAGATTAACCGCGTTATTGTGCGTACTCGCCCTGCTTCCGGTAAAAGCGCTGGCCTACAGCTGCGCGATCGACGCCACGGCGTTAAGTTTCGGCGCCATAGAAGGAATTACCGGCGTCTCACAGCAAAGCACCGCCACCCTCACGGTGAAGTGCCAGGCGGATACCGGCGTGGACAGCGTCGTCAGCTATCAGATTATGATTGACGGCGCCGAGACGGGCGGACAGCGCCAAATGACCGCTGGAAATAACACCACCAATTACCAGCTGTATACCTCGAGTAATTACCAGCAAATCTGGAACGGCAGCAGCGGAGCGCTGACGGACAGCTACACGCTGACCGCCAACACCAGCGAGACGCGCACCTATACCGTTTACGCCCGAATGGCGCCCTCTTTTCAGGATGCGCCAGGGACATATATCGATACCCGAAGCGTAAGTCTGCTGTATTAGTTGAAGGGTATGCGCCCCACTTTAATGGGGCCGGTCAATACTGTCAGCGCCGCTATGGACGCTTAAACGTAGACGTTGATCTGATTGGTCGCCGTCGGGCGATTAATGCCGTCCGCCGCGGGGGAAATAATATCGGCGGCGCTGTCGTAGCCGGTTGCCTGACCGCGTCGCGACTGTAGCGTGGAAAGCTGCTGGCGTAGCGTTTCGATTTGCGCTTCCAGCATTTTAGCCGCCAGACGCGAGGCTTCATTATCCTCGGATGTACCGGCAGAAGCGTCCTGGTTATCTTGCCCGGCTAACGACTGCGCCCGGGCAATCCTTTGTACGTAATCGTGGCTGTTTATAGGGTTATATGGCACTGAAGAAAATGTGCTGATAAGGTTCATTGTTCTTCCCTCCATTCATCCGCCTGCTCAAGAACTACTTTGAGTATAGGACAGTTGAACGCCGGGGGGATTTAAGGTTTTGTCTGAAAAAACGGCGCCCGGATAAATATCAACACAGCTTAAATGCCCCATTGGTTAGCGATTGACTCGCTAAATGGTTGCGCGAAAATAAAAAAACAGATTACAGACCAATAAACAAAGGAAATTTAGTTTTGAGATTGAAACTCCTGGCTTTTATCCTCTCCGCGCCTGTGGCCTTTGCCGCTGTGGCCGACGCTGGAGATGGTATTTTTACCGCTGAGAAGGTTAGCGGCGAAATTGGCTTAGGCACTCTGAGCGGCAAGACCAAAGAGCGCGTTTACGATGCAGACGAGGGCGGCCGCAAGGTCAGCCAGCTCAACTGGAAATACAATAATGCAGCAATCGTAAAAGGCTCCCTCGACTGGGATTTAATACCCTGGTTATCGGTTGGCGCTTCGGGCTGGACGACTATCGCCAGCCGTGGTGGATACATGGAAGATACCGATTGGCAGGATGAAAACCAGAAGGAATGGACAGACCAGAGCAGGCACCCCAACACACGCTTAAACTACGCGAACCAGTTCGATATCAACGTTAAAGGGTGGTTGTTAAACGAACCTGCTTACCGCCTCGGCGTGATGGCCGGCTATCAGGAGAGCCGCTACAGCTTCAAATCTACCGGCGGCACCTACAACTACACTGACGAGGACACCGGTTTACCGGATATCGGGGCTTTCCCGGCTGACATCAAGGGAATCGGCTACAAGCAGCGCTTTAAAATGCCGTACATCGGCCTCGCAGGTAGCTACCGCTATGAGAGTTTCGAGTTCGGCGGTGCCTTTAAGTACAGTGGCTGGGTGCGCACGTCTGACAACGACGAGCACTATCTGAGAAACACTACCTTTAAGGCGAAGGTAAAGAACCAGAATTACTTCTCTCTCGCCGGCAGCGCCGGTTACTACGTGACGCCGAACGCCAAAGTTTACGTAGAAGAGATCTGGAGCCGCACAACGAACAAGAAAGGCAGCTTATCCGCTAACGATCGCGATCAGGGCACCACGGATAGCGCAGCGAACAGCAGCGGTATCGAGAACTATAATTTTATGACGACGGTCGGTCTGAAATACGCTTTCTGAGTCAGTTAGCCGGGCTACTCGTCCGGCTTCTCCCTGGCCCTGGAGCCGGAAATTCAGCGTATTCATCCGCTATCAAATTTCCGCTGAAAAGCACAGAGCAATTTCGCTACAGCTTTCGCAGGAGGGCGAGCGGCAGATCAGTTCGCCCTCCTGCGCCAGGCAAACCTGGCGGTAGAAAAATTTTTTCCACCGCATATTGTTCGCATTCATGGCGATCAGCGGCGCAAAACAGGTTGCCATCATTTCGCGTAGTTCCGCGCGCGACGATAGCCCTAAATCCTGCCACAGATGATTGAACCCCATCGACGCGCCGGCGACCAGTTGGTGCATCGGAGCGGCGTCCGGCGCCATATATTGCCTCAGCCAGTCGGCGAGCTGTTCACACTCCTGACGGCGCGGCATCAGCAGGCGAGCCAATAGCTCATCCTGTTGCTGTAAATGCCGCGGACGCGGCGACGACTCGGATAAGCCTACCCGCAACAGCAGACTGCACCAGGCGGCGTCATCCAGATTCATCCGCGTCGGGAAGCGGGCCAGGCCGCGCAGATGATTGCCGACCAGGACGCGCAGCCATGTCTCCGTCGTCCGGACGATAACCATTACGCCACCCCCTTGCGGTCGACCTGCGGCGCAACGCGCTCAGCGCGCCACCGCTCAAGCGTTTCGCGCACCGGCTGCCATGCGCCGTTGACGTAAGGCTCGATGCCCGCGGACTCCAGCCGTTGCCAGGGCGCCAGGCCGATACGCGCGCAAAATACCGCTTTGACGTCCGCCAGCAGCGCGATGACCCGGTCGAGCCGCTCGCCCGGGTCCTCCTCCCCGCAGTCGGCCGGCCCCTGGCAATAGCGCTGGGTAAAGCGCTCCCCCAGCGCAATGATGCCGGCCTGGGAAATACTGAAGATATGAAAACGATCGACATGCCCGAAATGCTGGTCGATCACCTCTCCCTTGCCGGTCGCCACCGCCACCAGACAGGCATCGGGCTCTTCGGACTCCCCCTGCGACGCGATGCTGGCTTGAATACTTGCCCGGCGAAACAGCGCCGGCAGCAAGGGCTCATTTTTTTCCGGCAACGAAGCCAGCGGAAATTCCTGACTGCGGTCGTCGCCCAGCATGCCGATCGCGTCGGCACGGCACTGGCTACAGTGGGCCATCTGCGGCATGTGCTGGCCGCACCGGCCGCGTACCTCGCTCAACTCTTCGCCGTCTGGCTCGCGTACGCCCTGCAAACCAAACTGCGTGCCGTGCTCCGGCCGTGAGATCAGCGGCATAACATTGTGCAGCACCGCCCCCCACTGGCGAACCTGCAAACTGACCTCGTTCAGGTGCCGCGCGTTGATCTCCGGGATCAGCACCGAATTCACCTTTACCATGACGCCGCGCTCGGCCAGCTTGCGGATGCCCTCGCCCTGCCGCTCGATCAGCAGATCGGCGGCAATGCGCCCGTGCAGTTTGTCCCCTTCATACCACAGGTGGTGATAAATCTTTTCCGCCACCACGGCGTCAATGGCGTTCACCGTCACGGTGACGTGGTCGACCCCGATATCAACCAGCCTGTCTACCACATCGGGCAGCATCAGCCCGTTGGTCGACAGGCACAGTTTGATATCCGGCAGTTCCGCGCGCAGCCCTTCCAGGGTGTTGAACGTGCGGGCGATATTGGCCAGCGGATCGCCGGGTCCGGCGATGCCGATAACCGCAAGCTGAGGGATTTGCGCGGCAACGTACCTGGCTTTGGCTATCGCCTGTTGCGGCGATAACAGCTCGGAGACCACGCCGGGCCGGGACTCATTGCTGCAATCATATTTACGGTTGCAGTAATTGCACTGCAGGTTGCAGGCCGGCGCCACGGCCAGATGCATGCGCGCATAGCGGTGGTGCGCCAGCGGCGAGTAGCAAGGGTGGCGGGACACTTTATCCGCCTGCAAAGGCGTAAAGTGCGCCCTGTTCATCGGCCCGCATGCGCGTCGGCCTGAAAATGATGCGTTGTCTGCCATAGGCTTAATCCCCGGTAATGAGCGAACCTCGTCTCATTTTCTGCAAAGGCCATGCCGGGAAGATGAAAATAAAAACCCTCTATTAAATAGAGGGTTATCAGTTAACCACGAGGCTTGATAAGCGACATTGTCGGACAATGTTCCGAATGCGACATTGGCGCGGGATGCCGGCGGCGGCCTCACATCCGCTGCATATTGATATTCATAATCTGAATACGGTACGCCACCTGCCGGGGCGTCATGCCCAACAGCCGGGCCGCCTTGGCCTGCACCCAGCCGGTGCGTTCCAGCGCCGCGATCAGCCGCTGCCGTTCATCCTGAATATTTTCAATACCCGGCTCGTTGCCGCCGGCGGTTAGCGCATCGTTGGTTTTGTTGCCGTTAAACGGCATCAGGGCGTTTTCCCTGTAGTTGAACAGGATCACATCACGGTCGATCAACCCGTCCTCCGCCATCACCGCCGCACGCTCCAGACAGTTCTCCAGTTCGCGCACGTTGCCCGGCCAGTCGTAGTTCATCAGCAGCCGTAGCGCGCCGTCGCTGATATGCAGCGTCCGCCCCTGGCGTTTACTCAGCTTGGTCAGCAGAAACTGCGCCAGATCCTGCACATCCTCAATCCGCTCGCGCAACGGCGGTAAAAATATAGGCATCACGTTCAGACGGTAATAGAGATCCTCGCGGAAATGGCCGGCTCGTACCTCGTCTTCCAGATTACGATTGGTGGCGGCGATAATGCGCACATCCACACGCAGGGTTTCGTCGCCGCCGACCCGCTCCATTTCTCCCTCCTGCAGGATGCGCAACAGCTTGGCCTGAAACGAGGCGCTGCTTTCGCCAATCTCATCGAGAAACAGGGTGCCGCCGTCGGCCAGCTCAAAACGCCCTTTGCGTTGTTTCACCGCGCCGGTGAACGCGCCCTTTTCATGGCCGAAAAGTTCACTTTCCAGCAGCGAATCCGGCAGGGCCGCGCAGTTGAATTTGACAAAAGGCGCGCCGGCGCGCGGGGAGTTGTAGTGAATGGCGTTGGCGATCATCTCTTTGCCGGTGCCGCTCTCGCCGCGGATCAACACCGTGGTCTCCCAGCGCGATACCTGACGCATCATGTCGAAAATGTGCCGCATCGGCAGGCTTTTACCCACGATGTTGTCAAAGCCGTACTGCTGCTGCACCTTTCTGCGCAAACTATCGCGCTCGGTGCGCAGCGCCTCGCTTTCCCCATTGGCATGGCCGACCAGACGGACGGTTTGCGCTATCAGGTTGGCGACCATTTCCAGAAAACGGGTGCTTGAAGGCAGGCGGTCTTCATGCAGTTCCATCGGCTGCGCGGCCAAGACCCCCAATGGCATCTCATCCGGTCCCGGAATGGGCACGCAGATAAAAGGCAGCGCGTAGTCATACAGATTAAGGCGATCCAGAAAACGCGGATCGTCCGATACCCGGGGTAAAACCAGCGAGGCCCGCTGGCTCATCACCGAACCTAAAATGCCCTCGCCGACCCGGTAGCGCACGCCCCGCCCTCCTTTGATCACCTGGGTGTCCGCCCCTTGCAGCGCCTCGATAAATAACGACGCGCGATCTTTATCAAACAGGCACACCATGCCGTACTGCATAAAGGCATGGTCGTGCAGCGCCTGAATCATCGCCTCCAGCGTATGCTGCAAATCCAGTGAATGGCTGAGCGCCACGCTGATTTTATGCAGCGCGACGACCTGTTGTTGCAGGTCCAGGCGGCGGGCCACCCGTTCTGTCGTCGGAAAATGAGCCATTTTTTCATCCCCTCGGAGTGTCGGTATCGGTGAGGCATAAACCATCGAACGGCAGGGCGAGCATCATCCTGGTTGCACCGGATGAGATGTTCTCGATATTGACCGTGCCGCCCAGCTGCGACGCGATCATCTGAATCAGGCGCAACTCCATGCACTGCCCGGTAGCCAGGATTTCCATCATCGGGTGCGGCGCATTCCGTGCCGCCAGCGGCAGATTATCAGCGACGGAAAAACAGATGCGCCGGCATTGTCGGGCGGCGCGGATCTCAATCACCGTCTCGACCTCCGCGCTTGCCGACAGCGCCAGGCAGCGATCGAGCCACAGGCTGAGCGCGGTCAGGATCAGCGTTCGCTGGCCGCGCAGCGTTAAATCCGCCGAGGAGCACGACCAGACCAGTTTGCCGATCTTGCCGATGCGGTACTGATAGAGCTCCGCCAGATCCGCCAGCATCGCGGGCACCGGCCAGCTGTCCGGCGGCTCATGATGCATGGAAGGACGGCATGCCGTCAGACGGGCTATCGCCTCTTTGCCCTCATTCCACGCCGCGCGCAGCGCGACGCTGTCGGCATCGGGGTTCAGGCGCAGCGCGGCGGACAGCATATTTAACGGGCAACTGAGCTGGATCAGCGCCGCGTCCAGCGTTTCGCGGATAGCCGCCATCATCTTATTGACGTTAATCAGGCGTTCGAGCTGTGCGCGCCGATCCTGGTTGATCTGCCGCTGCTGCTCGGTGCAGTCCACAATCACCACCAATTGCCGCGGCGGCGCGCTGTCGGTGAAATAGAGGCTGGCCTCTTCGTTAACGGCGTGCAGCGGCCAGCAACTGACCGAAAACCAACGCTGCGCGCCGCGAATGGTCAGCGGCAGCAAGGCGTCCGGCGCCGCACGGTTTAACCCGTCCAGCAATACCAGCGGTTCCCGACCCTCGCAGTCGGCGCTGAGGGTTTTATAGGCCAGATTATCCATCACGATTTTTTGCTGACCGTCTACCACCACCACGGCGGCCGGAATATTGTTCAGCACGGCGGAGATCAGCGTCATCTGGTTACGCACCCGCTGCGCCAGCGCGTAGCGTTCGCTGATATCCTTATGCATTCCGAGATAGTGTTCGATTTCACCCTGCGCGTTGACGATGGGGGAAATGGTGATTTCCGCCAGGTAAAGCGATGAATCCCGGCGCCGGTTTATCAACTGGCCGCTCCAGGCGGTACCGGCGGTTATCGTTTCCCACATCGACTGATAAACCGATTCCGGCGTCTGATTGCTGGAAAGCAGATTGTGATTGGCGCCGATCAGCGTTTGCCGCGTATAGCCGCTCAGCGCGCAGAATGCCGGATTGACGTAAACGATGTTCGCCTGCGGATCGGTAATCGAAATAGCGACCGAAGACTGTTCCACGGCGGTGTGAAACACCGCCGCATGCAGCCCCTTTCCCCCCCAGGATGATGTAATCAGCTGTACATCATCCAAAACCAATGATGAACTCATCCTGGCTCCTCCGGTTTGCATTGCGGATTCTGTCGGCTTCATGACAAATTGTCAGATTGCGGGACAGCCGTCGAACGACACGAAATAACCATAAAAAATGTGCAAGATTCATTCCCTATGGATAAAAAAACGCCGAAACCTTGATCTTGATAGGGGTTTTGGCCCTGATAAGCGGGTTTGTCGCTGTCTGTGACCGCAATCACATCTCCTGGATTTTCCCCTCTGCGCATTTTTGGCGCAGGGAATTGCCTTCTTATCGGGCATTAATTGAGCTGAATAAACTGGCATGGCTTTCGCAATACCCTTGGTGGCTATCATGACGCCGGGGGGGATAAATGAAAGAGATACTGCTAATCATGTTGACCAATATTCTGGTCAATAACGTCGTGCTGGCGCGCTTCCTGGGGCTGTGCTCCTTTATGGGCGTCACCAATCAGGTTCACGCCGCCGTCGGCATATCCATCGCCACCACCGCGGTCATTACGCTGGCCGCCGGGCTGAGCTGGATGGTCGAATCCTGGATCCTGATACCGCTCGATCTGGAATACCTGCGTCTGCTGTCGGTGATTCTGGTGATCGCCTCGCTGGTGCAGCTGATTGAAATGGTAATGGCGAAATACAGTCCGGCGCTCTACCGCACGCTGGGGATCTTTCTTCCGCTGATTACCACCAACTGCGCCGTGCTCGGCGTGGCGCTGCTGATACTGCAGGAGCATCTCGGTTTCACCCACAGCGTGCTGTTTGGCTTTAGCGCCTCGCTGGGATATTCGCTGGTGATGGTCATCTTCGCCGGTTTGCGCGAGCGGCAGGCCAGCGCCTTGCCGCCGCTGCTGTTTAAAGGCACCCCGCTCAACTTTATTACCGCCAGCATTCTGGCGCTGGCCTTTACCGGCTTCGCCGGTTTGTCATCATAGGGAGACGGCGATGATTTTACTGGTACTTTCCCTGCTCGCCATCCCGTTTATTTCCGCGATAATCGGCGCGCTGCTGGGCTATGCCGCCATCTACCTGAAAGTCGAAAGCGACCCGATGGTGGAAAGCATTGTGGCGCTGCTGCCGAGCGGACAGTGCGGTCAATGCGGCTATCCCGGTTGCCGTCAGGCCGCCGTCGCCATGGCCGGCGGCGAAGCGGCCGTCACCATCTGCTCGCCCGGCGGAACCCGGGTCGCCCGGCGCATCGCCGCGCTGATGGGGATCAATCTGGATGATAACGCCGCCCAAGGGCCGATGGTGGCGGCGATCGCCGCGCCGGGCTGTGACGGCTGCGGCCGCTGTTTAAAACAGTGCGCGTTTGACGCCATCGTCGGGGCTACCCGTCAGTTGCACGGCGTACTCAGCGAAGACTGCACCGGGTGCGGCGCCTGCCTGAGCGCCTGCCCTAATAGCTGTATCACTCTCTACGCCGATCCCCATCTCACTCCCGCGGTCGTCAAACCGGGTTTACCTTTACGCCAGGAGCCGGATTATGCTTAAAGCCCTCACCACGCCGCACGGCGGCATTCGGCCTTATAGCCACAAATCGTTAACCCGTCAGCTGGCCATCCGTACCCTCGAAACGCCGGACAGGCTTACCCTGCCGTTACGCCAGCATACCGGCGCCCCTGCGCTTCCCGAGGTAAAAGTTGGTGACACCGTCACCTGTGGCCAGCTGCTGGCCCGGCCGTTCGGCCGCATGTCCGCGCCGCTGCACAGCCCGGCGCAGGGTATGGTGACCGAGGTGGTTCCCGGCGAGTCCGGTTATATCCGCTTGCGCGTGTTGCCCTCCTCCGTGCAGGCGGTACGGCTTGAGCCCCCGGAGGCCCCGCCCGCGGAGCAGATGCTGTCGCTGATCGCCCAGGCCGGCATCGTGGGAATGGGCGGCGCGATGTTCCCGGCGGCGGATAAAATCCGTCTGGCCATGCGCCATAAAATCGACTATCTCATCATCAACGGCGGCGAGTGCGAGCCTTATATTACCGCCGACGAGCGCATGATGCAGGAGCAGGCCGAATTCCTGATCGGCGGCATCCGCTATTTACAACAGCTGACCAGTGCCCGGCACGTCTATATCGGCATTGAAGACAATAAAAGCGAGGCGATCCGGCGTCTTGACGGCTTGTGTCAGGATGAGGAGGCGATGGACGTGGTCGCCCTGCCGTCGCTCTACCCGATGGGGTCGGCCAAGCAGCTGATTGAAGCGGTGACCGGCCGGCAAATTCCGCACGACAAACGATCGCCGGAAATGGGCGTGCTGGTGCAGAACGTCGGCACCTGCATCGCCATTTTCCACGCCATTCGCTTTCGTCAGCCGCTGACCCACCGGGTGATCACCGTCAGCGGCCGGGCGATTGAACGGCCAGGCAACCTGCTGGTGCCCATCGGCACGCCGATAAACGCCATTATCTCCGCCTGCGGCGGCATGAAAAGCACCCCCGCCAGAATCATTCTGGGCGGGCCGATGATGGGGCGGGCGACGACCGACCTCAACGCGCCGATCACCAAAGGCACCAGCGGCCTGCTGCTGCTGACCGAAGATGAAATCCCCCAGCCTCACGCCAGCGCCTGCCTGCGCTGCGGCCGCTGCGTCGATGCCTGTCCGATGGGCTTGGCCCCGCTGGCCATGCTGGCGGAGCTGAAAATGGATGCGTTGAATAACGCCCGGGATCTGGGGCTGAACAGCTGTCTGCTGTGCGGTTCCTGCTCATGGGTTTGCCCGGCGGTGCTGCCGTTGACGCAGTTCTTCGACTGGGGACAGCAGCAGCTAAGGCTGGAACGGCGCCAGGAGCAAAAAATAGCGCGCGCCGGCGCCAACAGTCTCCGCCGGCAGGCGCGCCTCGCCCGCGAAGCGGCGGAAAAGGCGGCGGCGAAAGCCGCCAGGCCGTCGCGCCGCCGTGCTGCGCCAACTACCCCGCTGGAGGATCCCGCATGCTGACCTCACCCCACGTGCATCAGGGGCTCAGTACCCAAAACCTGATGTATAAAGTCAATCTGGCGCTGCTGCCGGTGGTGCTGCTGGGCATCATCCAGTTCGGCGCCCCGGCGCTGATGCTGATGTTCGCCAGCGTTGTTACCGCCCTGCTGTGTGAAGCGCTGTGCCTGCGGATGCATCCGCTTGCTCTCGGCCATGTCTTTGACGGCAGCGCGCTGCTGACCGCGCTGCTGTTTACCCTCAGCCTGCCGCCCCATGCCCCGCTGTGGCTGGGGGCGCTGGGTTCCGCCATCGCCATCCTGCTGGGTAAGCATATCTATGGCGGGCTCGGTCAGAATCTGTTTAACCCCGCCATGCTGGCGCGCGTCGTGGTGCTGATCTCCTTTCCGGTGCAAATGACCCATTGGGTCGTTCCCAGCGAGTTCTGGCACGGCGCGGTCTATTCCCTGCATACCGACGGCGCTACCGGCGCCACCCTGCTGGGCGCGTTCCGCGAACGTCTCCAGGCCGATTTTTCATGGCAAAACGCCCTGCTCGGCACCCATAACGGCAGCTTTGGCGAAACGTCCACCCTGCTGCTGGCGCTGGGCGGGCTGTGGTTGTTGCAGCAGCGGGTTTTCAGCTGGCATGCGCCGGTCGCCATGCTGGTCGGCTGCCTGTTTCCCGGTCTGGTGCAATGGCTTATCGCGCCGGAGACGATTTTGCCGCCGATGGCGCAACTCACCACCGGCGGGCTGATGCTGGGGGCGGTTTTTATTATCACCGACCCGGTGACCGGCCCCGGCAGCCCGCGCGGCCGCCTGTATTATGGCGCGCTGGCCGGCCTGCTGGTCTGGGCCATCCGCAGCTTCGGCAATTATCCCGAAGGGGTCGCCTTCGCGGTGCTGCTGGTTAACGCGGTGACGCCGTTGATCGATAGCTGGACCCGGCCGCGTGCCTACGGCTACCAAACGCAGAAGGAGAAATGACATGGCCTCTGCCTTTTACCGCGGGCTGAACTGGCCGCCGCGCAGCCACCCGCTGAACCTGAGTTTGCTGCTTGGCGCCTTTACCCTGTTGATCAGCCTGATGATCGGCGGCGTCTGGTGGGCAACCTATCACGAAATCGAGCTGCGCCATCAGGAAGACACCCAGCGTCAGCTGGCGGCCGTCTTCCCGCCGGCGCTGCACGATAATGCGCTCGGCGGCAGCGAGGTCACGCTGACGCTGGCGGGGGAGCCGGTACGGATTTACCGCGCCACGCTGCAAGGCCGACCCAGCGGCGTGGTGATGTTCGGCGCCGAAAGAGGCTACAGCGGGGTGATTTCCCTGTTGATTGGCATTAATGCCGCCGGCGAACTCACCGGCGTGCGCACCATTTCCCATACCGAAACGCCGGGGCTGGGAGACAAAATCGAACTTGGCCACGGCGACTGGATCCTGGGCTTTAACGGTAAATCGCTGCAAAACACCACCGAGAAACAGTGGCATGTCAAAAAGGACGGCGGCGACTTTGACGCCTTTACCGGCGCCACCATCACCCCGCGCGCCGTGGTAAAAAGCGTTCACCAGACGCTTCTGCTGTTTCAGCGCCACCGGGCCGAATTGCTTGGCTTGACGGAGGAAAAAACCAATGAGTGACATTACCGCGACCGCGCCGGCGGAGCGCCCCGCCTACCGGGATATTCTGGTCAGCGGCATCTGGACCAACAATATCACCTACGTACAGATCCTCGGGCTGTGTCCGCTGATGGCGGTAACGACCACCGCGACCAACGGCTTCGGCATGGGGCTGATGACCACCGCGGTGCTGGCGGGGGCGAATCTGCTGGTGTCGCTGCTGCGTCATATCACCCCGCACCAGATCCGCATTCCGGTTTATATCCTGATCATTTCCAGCCTGGTGACACTGCTCGATCTGTCGATGAATGCCTGGATGCACGATCTGCACAAAATACTCGGGCTGTTTATCCCGCTGATTGTGGCGAACTGCGCCCTGCTCGGCCGGGCAGAATCCTTTGCCGCCCATAACCCGCCGTTCGCCGCCACGCTGGACGGCATGGCGACGGGGTTGGGCTTTACCCTCGGGGTGACCTCGATGGGCGCCATCCGCGAAATCATCGGCAGCGGCACGCTGTTCAGCGGAGCGGAACAGCTGCTGGGGCCGGCATTCCATTTTCTGGAAATACACCTGCTGCCGGACTATGACGGTTTTCTGCTGATGCTATTGCCGCCGGGCGGTTTTGTGGTGATGGGACTGGTGCTGGCGGCGATCCGCGGCGCCAAAGTGCTGCGCTACGGCCGCGACGTATTGAAGAAAGAATCGTCGGGTTCTGGCTGCGGCGCCGGATGCGGAGGCTGCCACGGATGAAATTCACCATCGCCCACGCCAACGGTTACCAGAGCCGCTGCATCGACATGGAGATGCCGGAGCCCGTCACGCTGCGAGAGGCTTTTCTGGCCTCGCCGCTGCCGGCCCTGTACCCCTGTCTGGACCCGGATGTGCACCGGATGGGGATTTACGGCCGCCTTTGTTCCCCGGACAGCGAAGTCCGCGAAGGCGATCGGGTGGAAATCTATCTGCCGATTGAACGCGCCCCCGCGTCGGCGGACGATGACGATGAGTAATGTAACCGCCCTTTTTCGGACGTCCTTTTAAGGAGAATGTGAACCATGAGCACTATCGGCATTTTTTTCGGTACCGACACTGGTAAAACCCGCAAGGTCGCCAAGCTTATCAAGCAGAAGCTGGGCGAACAGGCCGCCGACCCGGTGAATATCAACCGCGCCTCGCTCGACGATCTGCTGGCCTACGATATCCTGATCCTCGGCACCCCCACCCTGGGCGACGGGCAGCTTCCCGGCCTGGACGCGGAGTGCGTGAGCGAGTCATGGGCGGAATTCGCCGATGAGCTGGCGAACGCCGATCTGAGCGGCAAAACCGTCGCCCTGTTCGGGCTCGGCGATCAGGAGAGCTATCCCGATGCCTTTGTCAGCGCCTTGGGCGAGCTGTATGACATCGTCAGCGAGACCGGCGCCAATATCATCGGCGCCTGGCCGGCCGAGGGCTATACCTTTGCCGACTCCGCGGCGTTGGAAAGCGGCAGCTTCGTCGGGCTGGTATTGGATCAGGATAATCAGCAGGATTTAACGGAAGAACGCGTTACGCGGTGGGTTAGCCAGCTTCAGGCTGAATTTTGATATGGGAAAATGGTGTTCACGATCAGATTAACGGCGTATCTGCTTACCACCACCGGCATTCCCGCCGCTACTCCGGCACTCCCTGCGAATACCACCAACCGTTATCCCCTACGGCGCCTCCAATCGGTCATCCCCGCGGTAGTAAGCGGGGATCTGCTTTCGCTACGGCTCGGTGTTGCTGAGATACCTCCTCGCGAAGGCGGGGACCTGCGGGCATGACGGGAGTGAGAGTCAGCCGGAAGAAAGTGACTTGACGACAGATGCTTAACACAGTATCTGCGGTAGTAGGCGGGAATCTCCTGCTGAAAGCGTGAACAGCCACTGGCGCTGATACTGTTGGCGGCGCTTTTCCCGCCACTGCCGGCGGATTTGCGCCAATGCTTCCGCTTTGGGCAGTTCACTTGCAGGTCGGATTTCCTCGCACCATAAAACGTGCAGCCCCATCGGGCTTTCCACTACCGGACTGACGTCATTCGCCGCCAGGGAAAATAATTGGCTATCCAGCGCCGGATACAGCATACCCCGGCTCACCCAGCCGATTTTCCCGCCTTCCAGCGCCGTCGGACATTCCGAGAAGCGCCCGGCCAGCCGGGGAAAGCGCCGCGGGTCGGTCTGCAGGCGGCGGCGCAGCGTGGCGATGCGCCCGGTAACCGTTACCCTGTCACAATCGGCCTGCGTATCGTCAATCACCAGCAGTAAATGGTGCGCCAGCCGTTGCTCCGGGCGTTGAAATCGATGGGCGTTATGGCGATACCACGCATCGATTTCCCGCTCGCTTACCTCTGGCGCCTGGTCGGCCACATTTTCCAGCATGGCGGTAAGCAGGGTTTCATGGACCAGGGCCTGCGACAGGCCGACGGCATCAATGCCCTCGCGTTGCAAGGCGTTTTGCCAGTCCTGTTCGTCAGCGAAATAGCTACGCAGCAGATACTGCGCGTCGCCGCTATTTTGCCGCGGCGCGTCAATTCCCTGCCGTTGCGCCCGGTCGCGGATAGCGGCTTCCAGCCGCCATTGCCGTGCGACCTGTCCGGCGAACGCCGCCCGTTGTTCGGGCGTTTGCCGCCACGGCAGACACTGGTAAAGCGATAAGGAGAGCTTGAGCCGGGAATAACGCTGCCACATGGTCGGCACATCGACATTACAGGTCGTCACGATCGATCGCCTCCAGAGCATGTTCCGGCACCTGCAGCAACGTACCGCCGAACAGCACGATAAACTGCATCGGCTGCATGTCGCGTTCCACGCCCATTATCTGACCGACATCCCCGGCCTGCACCCGGATATGGCGGTCGGTGGCCAGGATCATGGCGGCGGCTACCCAGTCGCCGTATTGAAACGCCCCGTCGACCCAGGGGGCCGCGGCCGGTATCAGTTCGTGCTCGCGGCAGCCCACAATGCGATCGCTATCCAGAAAATGGACCTGGTAGATAATATTGTCCTGCAAAAACGTGCCCCACTCGCGCACATAGCCGACCGCGCCACGGCGCACCAGTTGCTCGCCGCGCGCCATAGCCGGAAAAGTACCGTCATTGCGCAGGGTGCGGATCGCCCGTACCGCTTCGCCAAACGCAAAACGCGGCTTCATTCGTTTTCTCCTTCATCCAGCAGCAGCCAGGGGATAAAACAGCGGGCGCTGCGCTGATAGACTTTCAGCGGCGAACGTTCCCGCAGTTCGCCGCCGACAACGTGGCGGTAGCTTTCGAGCAGCATCGCGCGTACCTGTTGCAGCCGGAATTGCTGACGCTGCCGCGGCGCGAGCGGCGGCTCATCAAGGGATTGATAGCGCCGCAGGCGCAGGTTGAAAGCGTGCAGGATATGCAGATGTTTAACCCGTACGCTGCGTTCATCAAACGGAATGGCGAAAAAGCGCAGGAAGTCTTCGGCGCTTTCCAATTGGCTTACGCCGGGAAGTTGATTAAACCAGTCCATACTTATCCCCTTTAGACCTGAGCAATCCCCAGAAAATAATTAAGTATTGCTTGATAAATCATCTTAGATAACAGAATGCTGTTTTTTAAAGGTTTTCCTTCGCGTAAAAAATCGCGCTGAGGTGGGCGTGACCGCCGGGTGAGCCGCATGGACGCGGCGAAAGCCAGTGCCGCGCCGGGAGCGCGTCAATGGCGGCCCGACCAGCGGTCACGAACGCCGAAGGCATCGCGTAGCGACGCGATTTCCGCGAAAAGCCCGGGGTCACGGGGGGCTGGCGCTTGAGCCCCCCGTGTCGGGCGCGTGCTGCGACGGTCGCAGAAATCGACTGAGGTTAGTGCGCACGAAACCCTCACCGTACTTACAGACATTCCTTTCCCTGATTTGTGGGAATCCCTCAGCCTTCAGACGACGTCAAGCTCCCCGGCCGGTATTTCGCTTATCCCGCGATAAAGACGGTAAAGCTCATCGCCGGTGGGGCTGCGTTTATCGCTTTCGGCAAAAGCGCGCAGCGCCTGCTGAATCAGCGGGATTTGCGCAGCGCTTAGCGGCAGGCCCAGCTGCGAGAACACCGCCTCCAGCGCCCGCCGGCCGGAATGTTTGCCCAATACCAGATGGTGCTCGCGCCCCAGCAGTTGCGGCGCAACGCTCTGATAACTCTCGACCCCCTGCAACAAACCGGCCACGTGCACGCCCGACTCATGGGTGAAGACCCGTTCGCCGACCAGCGGCTGCCGACAAGGGACGCTCTCCCCGGCGGCGCTGGCGACCTGCCGGCACAGGGCGGGCAGTTGCCGGGTATCGATATGGGTGGCGCCCAGCCGCGTGTGCCGCAGCGCCAGCGCCACCTGCTCCAGCGCGGCGTTGCCCGCCCGCTCGCCCAATCCAAGAACGGTGGTGCTGACGTGCGTCGCCCCGGCGCGCACCGCCGCCAGGGTGTTCGCCGTCGCCATGCCGAAATCGTTGTGGGCATGGATCTCCAACTCGCCCGGCCAATAGCGCCGCAGCCGCCGGATCTGCCGCCCGGTCGCAGAGGGGTCGAGCAGTCCCAGGGTATCGGCAAAGCGCAACCGCCCGGCGCCGGCGATGCGGGCGACCTGCGCCACCGCCGCCAAATCCGCCTCGTCGGCGCGTGAGGCGTCCTCACCGCCCACGCAGACCTTAAGCCCCAGCGACAGCGCAAAGGAGATCAGCTCGCCGAGCCGCTGCAACATATCCGGCCACGCCAGGCCGACTTTGTACTGCCGCAAACAGGCGGATACCGGCAGTGAAATATCGACCCAGTCCACTCCCAGCCGCGCCGCCTGCCGGATATCCTGTTCATTCAGCCGACACCAGGCCATCAGGGTGATGTCCGGCAGGCGCTGGCGGATGCGATAAATACGCGCGCGCTCCTCTTCGCCCATGGCGGGAGTGCCGACCTCCAGCTCGGGCACGCCCGCCCGCGCCAGCGATTCGGCAATCGCCAGTTTCTCATCGGCGCTGAACGCCACGCCGGGGCTTTGCTCGCCGTCACGCAGCGTGGTGTCGTTAATGACGATGGTTTTCATCGGCGCAATCTCCCCGGTTAACCCCAGGCGGGGGTGAATTCCCCCGGTTTTCCCTGCTGCCAGTAGGGCGACAGCGCGCGTAGGCGGTCGATCACCGGCGGGATCTGTTCGAGCACGTAGTCGATCTCTTTCTCGCGCGTATAGCGCGACAGCGAAAAACGGATGCTGCCGTGCGCCGCGGTATAGGGGATGCTCATCGCCCGCATCACGTGGGAGGGCTCCAGCGAGCCGGAGGTACAGGCGCTGCCGCTGGAGGCGGCGATCCCCGCCTGATTCAGCATCAGCAGAATGGCCTCCCCTTCGATAAATTCAAAGGCGATATTCAGCGTATTCGGCGTGCGCGGCTGTCCCTCCCCCATCACCCTGGTGCCGGCGATGGTCCGCAGCCCGGCTTCCAGCCGGTCGCGCAGCGGAGCGATGCTGGCCGCCATCATCGGCAGATGGATGGCGGCCAGTTCACTCGCCATGCCCGTGCCGACGATACCGGCGATATTTTCCGTGCCCGCCCGCCGGCCGCGCTCCTGATGCCCGCCGCGCAACAGCGGGCGAAAGCGCGTACCGCGGCGCAGCCACAGGCAGCCGGTGCCCTTCGGTCCGTGAATTTTATGTGCCGAACAGGAGAGCATATCAATTGCCGAATCCGCCATCGCGACCGGCACTTTGCCCAGCGCCTGCACGGCATCGCAGTGAAACAGAATGCCCTGTTCATGGGCTAGCTGCGCCATCCGTTCAACCGGAAACAACACCCCGGTTTCGTTATTCGCCCACATCACACTTACCAGCGCCACGCCGTCGTGCAGCAAGGCGCGGTAGCGATCCAGATCCAGCGCGCCCTGCTGATCTACCTCCAGCCGGTGAATTTTATAGCCCTGCCGTTCCAGGTGCTCGCACACTTCCAGCGTGGCCGGGTGCTCCACCGCGGTGGTGATGATTTCGCGCCGCGCGGGAAAGGCTTCCACCGCGGAAAGAATGGCGGTCGAGGTCGCTTCCGTCGCGCAGGAGGTGAAGATGACTTCACTGTCGTGACGCGCGCCGAGAAAACTGGCGACCTGCTCGCGCGCTTTGGCCAGCGCCCGCCGCGAAGGTTCGCCGAAGTCATGAATCGACGACGGGTTGCCGTACTGATCCCGCAAAAACGGCAGCATGGCTTCCAGCACCATCGGATCCAGGCGGGTGGTGGCATTGTTATCCAGATAGATGGGTTTCACGGGCACGCTCCTTAGCAGTCTGAAGTCTGGAAAATAACCCCGGAGGCGGCGGGCGTATCGGCAACCACGCGGATAAAGTAGCCCAGCCGCTCCAGCAGTTTCTGTTGCAGCCAGCCCAGCGTCATATCCGTCATCATGCAGCCGTTGCAACTGCCGGAGAGGGCTACCCGCACCTCATCGTCCGTCACCCGGATCAGCGTAATGTCGCCCCCGTCCATCTGGATATGCGGCCGCAGTCCGGCAACGATCTCTTCCACCGCCCGCCAGCGTTCGCTTTTCTCTTCCGCCGCCGCGGGCGGGTCATCGTCGGCGGCGGCCAGGATCGCGCTCAGCGCCTGCTCGATTTTTTCATGGCAGGCGGCGCACCCGCCGCCGGCCTTGGTGTAATGGATGACCTCTTCCAGCGTGGTCAGCCCGTTGGTCAGCACCGCGCGTTTGATTTGCCCTTCGTCGACGGCAAAGCATTTGCAGATCAGCGCGCCCTCTTCATGCTCCTCATCCAGGGTTTCGCCGCGATAGTTGGCGATCGCCACCCGCAACGCTTCCTGTCCCATCACCGAGCAGTGCATCTTTTCAGGCGGCAGACCGTCAAGATAATCGGCGATATCCCGGTTGGTGACCCGCGCGGCGGCTTCCAGCGTTTTACCGATAATCAGTTCGGTCAACGCCGATGAGGAGGCAATGGCGCTGCCGCAGCCAAAGGTTTGAAATCCGGCTTCCTGAATCACTTCGCTGGCGGGATCGACCCGCAGCATCAGCCGCAGGGCATCGCCGCAGCTGAGAGAACCGACGTCCCCCACCGCATTAGCCTGTTCGACCACACGGGCGTTGCGCGGATGAAAGAAATGTTCTTTTACCTTTTCGGAATAATTCCACATGCTCTCTTCTCCCGTTGGTTACGACTCGCCGATCTATACCGGTGCCGCCGCGCACGATCCCTCTTCGCAGCGGCATCCCACCGGCTGAAACTCCACCCAGACGCCTTGCGCGTCGGAGCTGATGCGCGCCTGCGCCAGGTGTCGCCAATGCTGTTCGGAGGCCAGCAGCCGCAGCCCGGCGACGTCGCGGCATTCGTCGCCCGGCAGCGCCTGCGCGCGCCATGTCATCCGCAGCGTCCAGCCCCGGCAGGCATCCCCCATCACCACCAACGCCAGACCGGCGGTCGGCTGAGTACGCTGGCGTTGGCGCAGTCTGAGCTGGTTTAGGGTCGTCGTATCGATTTGGATCATGGTTCGGGCTCCGGTATCTGACGCTTATTACTGAGCAAATGTGATGCCAGTCACAAAAAATCTCTTTTATCAGTAAGATAGCGGAAAAAATAGTTGGCGATCTGTGGCATACACGCCGGTAATTGTCGGTTTTGTCGCACAGCCGACAAGCTTCACTCTTCGTCGCACCAGCCGTTTTCCTGCATCATGGCGTCGAAGCGGCCGCGGTCTTTTTTCCGCAACGATTTCTTGATCCCGCCGTCGGCGCACAGCGCCTGCGCATCGGCCAATAGCACCGCTATCGGGGTATTGCGGGCCACGTTCACCGCCCGCACTCCGATCGCCAGCAGCCGCCTGAACGCCGTATCGCCGATGGCCGTGCAGTAGAGGGTGAAACAGCCTTCCACCGCGCTGACACGGCTGGTGAGTTTATCCTCGTTGTGGCCGAGCAAGACGGTGAAGTCGGCCACTTCCAGCAGCTGTACTTCATCACGGCGTATGCCGTAAATCGCCAGACGCGGCGACGAGCCGAAATGCTGATCGACGACGCGCAAATCGACGCTGGCAAACGCAATACGAATAATCCAGCTGCCGACGGAGGGGATCGCCAACTGACGGGTTAAATGTCGCATGGCTTTGTCTCCATAATGGGGTCCTGGGCGGCGGCGCACGGAAAAGCCTGTTTCAGAGGAGAGTGATAAACCGGGAGTTGGCGATGCGCCTGGCGCATGGCGTTCGCCAGCTCAAACAGGGTATCGCGCATTCCGCCATAGCCCTGGCGCAGGCGACGGAACTCGCCGAGGCGATCGAACAGCGGAAAACCGATACGCACCAGCGGCAGGTGGTATTTCTCCGCCAGCGGCGCCGCATGCGAGTTGGCGCACAGCATATCCACCGGGTGACGTTGTAACCTATCGTCCACGTCCTCCAGGTCGCCGATTTGCACCTCGGCCACCGGCAGCGCGGATAAGCCGGGCTGGTTCGCCGGGGCGACCACGCACTCGGGCCGGATCCCCTGGCTGAGGGCGAAGTCCAGCCAGGCGGCCAGCAGATCGCCTTCCGCCGCGATCGCCATCCGCTTGTCCTGGAGCCAGATATGGGTGTCAATCATCGCGTCCTGCAGCTGGCCGCGCTGACGGGCGATCCAGGCGGGCACGTCGCGGCCGGACAGCTGGCGCAGACGCTCGATAAAGGCGTCGCACCGATCCAGCGTCATCAAATGCGGCAGCCAGAGCGACGGCGTATGGCTGCGGCTCTCCAGCAGGCGGGAGGCGCGCTGGAGCGACACGCCGATGGCGATGGTCGACGCGTTCTGCCCCATCTGTTCAAGCAGGCGCAGCGGCGTGCCGCCCTGGGTCGAGGCGGAAAAATCGCCCTCCGCCAGATGGCCGTCCAGCGACCCCGCCAGATCGGGCAAAACGATCGCCTGCAGGCCGAAAGCCTCGACATAGCTGCGGATCTGTTCATGGTCGCCGGGGGTCAGCATATGCCCCAGCAGCAGGTTTACCCGCTTTTTGCGCATCGCGCTGACGTTCGGGGATGGCGGCACGCACTGTTCAATCACGCTTTCCAGCACGGCGGCATAGCCATTTTCCATCGAGCCGTAAAAGTCCGGCGAACTGGCGGCGACCACGGCGACGGCGTGATATTTGGGGTAGGTCTCTCTGAACTGGCGTAAGGCGAAAGCCAGATCCGCCCCCTGGGCCTCCGACAGGCCGGTGCTCAACACCACCATTATCTTCGGGTTATGGCGCTCGCACAGCAAAGCCAGGGCGTCCAGGACGTTATCGTTCGACCCCATAATGGTGGTGACCGGATCCATCGCCGTGGTTTGCAAGGGAATGGGTTCGTGAAAGTGCTGAATAAAAAACACCTTGGCGAAAGCGCTGCACCCTTGGGCGCCATGAACCAGCGGAATACACCCCTCCAGCCCCATGCTTGCCAGAATTGCCCCCAACGGCTGCCCGCTTTTAATCGGGCTGGTGGCCAGCGGTTTCGGCGATTTCAAAATCTGCGCCATTACATTTCTCCTTCCTCAGCTCTGCCAGGGCGCCCGGCGGTTCACCTGCGGCCAGATCGGGCTTTCCAGCGTCAGGCACAGCTGGCGAGCCAGGGCGACAATCCCCTGATATCCGGCGAAAGCGTGTTCCCGTTCCTGATTGATATCCAGAAACGGCAGCCGGGCCTTATAGGCGGTATACATGTTGCGCCCGCCGGCAATCATGATGTCGGCTTGATAGCGATACGCGGTATCCAGCAGCAGTCGGGCGTTGCCGTCTTCCAGCATCACGGCGTTCTCCCCCATCAGTTCGCGGATGCGCGCCTTATCCTCTTCGGTGGATTTCTTGGTGCCGGTGGCCACCACCTCCAGACCCAAATCCTGCAGCGCGGAGACCACCGACCATGACTTCACGCCGCCGGTGTACAGCAGCGCGCGCTTGCCCTGCAGACGCCGGCGATAGGGCTCCAGCGCCAGATCGGCCGCCTGCTCCTGCTGTTGGATAAGTTCTTCGGTTCTGGCCTGTAGATCCTTATCGTTCAGGGCGCCGGCCAGGGCGCGCAGCGAGCTCGACATCTCCCGCAGGCCGTAAAAGCTGCCCTCAAACCAGGGCGTGCCGTAGTGAAGCTCAAGGTGGCGCGCCACGTTGATCAGCGCGCGCGAACACACCAGCATATTGACTTCGGCGCGGTGCAACGTCTGCAGTTCGGCGAAGCGGGCGTCGCCGGAGAGGCTTCCCAGCACGCGGATCCCCAGCCGATCGAGTAACGGCAGCACATGCCAGAACTCGCCGGCGATGTTGTACTCGCCAATCAGACCGATGCTGTGCCCCCGCGTCTGCGGGATGGCGAAATCCGCCGGCCAGGGCGCGGGTTCGCGCCCGCCGATCACCTTTTTCGCCATAATGTCGCCGGCGATGCGGTTGCCCAGGTTTTTGCTGCCGTAAAATCCGGCGGCATCGATGGCGATGACCGGAACCTGATTGACCTGCTCCGCCGCCCGGCACACCGCCTCAATATCGTCCCCCTCCATGGCGGGCACGCAGGTGTTGTAGATAAACACCGCCGCCGGATGGTAGCGCTCGACGATATGGCGCACCGCATGAAACAGCCGCCGCTCGCCGCGCCCCATGATCACATCCTGCTCGCTCATATCGGTGGTGAATCCCAGCCGGTTAATCCGCGGCCCGGAGCTATGGCTGCCGCGGTTATCCCAGGAACTGCCCGCGCAGCCAATCGGGCCGTGCACCAGATGGGCTACGTCCGCAATCGGCAACAGGGTAATTTGCGCGCCGTCAAAGGCGCAGCCGCCCGCCGCCGTACCCGGCTTGGGGGCGCTGCAACCGGATTTCCCGCCGCCATTATGCGCGCAGGCGGGTTGATCCATTAACGCCACGATTTCGCTATTTCTCATTACTCACCTCGGCACGATTAACAGGACTCCATCTATCCACGATGCAATCGGTATGCCATAAGGTAATTATTTGATTTATAGAAACTTTATATTGTCGGCTATGCAACAAAACCAACAATGGCAAGATAAAAACGCTATAGCGCCGACGGCGGCGGAGATAACCGGACAAAATGCTGATTTTTCCGCTAACTATCGGTATCCATTAGCAAGAATGAAACAGAGGACTATGCTTTTATCGTGTTATTTAGCGTAATTAACAGGACAAACTGTCATGCAGGACTATGTAAAAACTCCCTCCGCCGTGGATTCCCAGGGTCTTATTCGCACCCTGACCGATATCGTCGGCAAATCGCATATCCTTACCGATAAACATAAAACGGAACGCTATCGCAAAGGTTTCCGCTCGGGTCAGGGCGAGGCGCTGGCGGTGGTCTTCCCCGCTTCGCTGCTCGAACAGTGGAAAGTGTTTAAAGCCGCCATCGAGGCCGGCCGCATCGTGCTGATGCAGGCGGCCAATACCGGGCTGACGGAAGGCTCCACGCCGAGCGGCGAGGGTTACGACCGTGAAATCGTGATCGTCAATACCCTGCGGCTGGATAAAGTCCAGTTGCTGGACGAAGGACGACAGGTTGTGGCGCTGCCGGGCAGCACCCTGTGGCACCTGGAGCGGGTGCTGAAGCCGCTGGGGCGCGAGCCGCATTCGGTGATCGGCTCTTCCTGCATCGGCGCGTCGGTGGTCGGCGGCATTTGCAACAACTCCGGCGGCTCGCTGGTGCATCGCGGTCCGGCCTATACCGAAATGGCGCTCTACGGCCGGGTCAACGAACAGGGACAGGTGGAGCTGATTAACCATCTGGGGATCAATCTGGGCACGACGCCGGAAGAGATCCTCACCCGGCTGGAGTTGCGGCAATACCGCGCCGAGGACGTCATTCATGACGATCGCCAGGCGTCCGACCACGAATATGCCGAACGTATCCGCGATGTGGACGCGGACACCCCGTCGCGCTTTAATGCCGATGAGCGCCGGCTGTTCGAAGCGGCCGGCTGCGCCGGCAAACTGTCGGTTTTCGCCGTCCGCCTGGATACCTTCGCGGCGCAAAAGTCCCAGCAGGTGTTCTATATCGGCACCAATCAGCCGCAGGTGCTGACCGAGCTGCGCCGCCATATCCTCTCCAGCTTTAAAAACCTGCCGGTGGCGGGGGAATATATGCATCGCAATATGTTCAATATCGCCGAGGTGTACGGTAAAGACACCTTTATCATGATCGACAAGCTGGGCACCGACAAAATGCCCATGTTCTTCAACCTGAAAGGACGCATGGACGCCATTTTCGGCAAAGTGCCCTTTCTGCCGGCGCATTTGGTGGACCGCACCATGCAGATACTCAGCCGCCTGCTTCCTTCCCACCTGCCTGAACGCCTGAAAACCTATCGCAATCGCTTTGAACACCACCTGATGCTGAAGATGGCCGGCGACGGCATCGAAGAGGCGCGCCAGTGGCTGGAACGCTATTTTCGCGACGCCGACGGCGAATTCTTTGTCTGTACGCAGGAAGAAGGCGCCAAAGCCTTTCTGCACCGCTTCGCCGCGGCGGGCGCGGCGATTCGCTATCACGCGGTGCACAGCAACGAGGTGGAAAACATTCTGCCGCTGGATATCGCCCTGCGGCGCAACGACCATGAATGGTTTGAACGCCTGCCGGCGGAATTCGATGAGATGCTGGAACACCGCCTCTATTACGGCCACTTTATGTGTTACGTCTTCCATCAGGATTACATTGTGAAGAAAGGCGTCGACGTGCATAAGCTGAAAGAGAAAATGCTGGCGCTGCTCGACCAGCGCGGCGCGGAGTATCCGGCCGAGCATAACGTCGGCCATCTGTATAAGGCCAAACCCCAGCTAAAAGCGTTCTATCGGAATAACGACCCGACCAATAGCCTGAATCCGGGGATCGGCAAAACCTCGAAACTGAAGAACTGGGGCGGCGACTGCTGCGGCGATGAACACCACTCGGGGCGCTGACGGCTCCCTCAATAAAAATAGTTGTCCTGACAGGCGCACAGCCTGTGTCTGTCAGGAGTAAATAATATATTTTGCATTAATACGAGATCGTCATCACATTTAACGGCCGGTAAAATGTGATCCAGTCGAAATTAACACCCTATTCTCTTGATGTTTTAATTTTGTCCCATCTGCCGGACAGCATTTAGTATGGCCGTTATTTGTTCGGGAATCTATATTCATTATTAGCAAAAGGATGAGAAAACAAACCTATACCAATAATAATTAACATCATATTTGACGCAGAATACAAGGGTTATATTATGCAACCACTTACCTCGCGACAAAACAGATTATTGAAGTATTTGTTACAGCATCAACGCTATGTAACGGTTAAAAATATTGCAACCCATCTGAACATTTCAGAAAAGACCGTACATCGAGATATGCAATTTATTGAAAGCTTTCTTGCCGGTTGGAATATCTACCCAGAGAAAAAAGTCGGCGCGGGAATTCTGTTAATTTCTGATGATGTTAAAAATCTTATTCATCTGGAACAACAGCTTGTCGCGGATGACGGCGGTTCAGACGCGCTGGCCAATAATGCGCGCCGGGTGAAAATCGCCTCGCAGCTGCTCAGCGACACGCCGCTGGATACCTCGATCAGCAAGCTGGCCGAGCGCTACTTCATCAGCAATGCGTCAATCGTCAACGACTTAAAGATTATCGAAAGCTGGATCCGGCCGCTGGGGTTAACCCTGATCCGCAGCCAGAGCGGCACCCATATCGAAGGGAGCGAAAACCAGGTGCGCCTGGCCATGGCCACCCTGATCAATGAGGTGATGAACCACAAAGAGCCGGGCAGCCTTAACCACTCGCGCCTCGATCCCGGCAGTTACCATGCGCTGATTCACTATTTCGGCGAGCCGGACGTCGGCTTCGTCCAGCAACTGTTGCAGGAAATGGAACAGCGGCTCTCTTACCCGCTGGGGGAGCCTTATTATATCAATATTTTCACCCATATATTAATTATGATGCACCGTATGGCGCAGGGTAATTCCCTGCCGCAGGGCGAAGAAACGCACCATAACCAGATTGACCGCCATATATTCAGCATTGCGGAAAATATGATTGAACAAATAGAACAAAGAATTAATAACCGCCTGCCCGATGACGAGGTTTGGTTTATCTATCAGTACATTGTTTCTTCCGGCATTGTGATTGAAGAACATGGCGACCGCTCGGTGGCCAGGCAACAATTATCCAACGGCGAATCACGGCGGGTGACGCTAAAGCTGATTGATATTTTTTCCGCTCTGATAAATATCGATCTGCGGGCGGATACATTATTGTATGACGGCCTGCTGATTCATATTAAGCCGCTGCTTAATCGCCTGAAATACCATATTCGCATCCGCAACCCGCTGCTGGGAGATATAAAAAGCGAGCTGCGGGATATTTATCATATTACCGAACGCGTTACGCAGTTGCTGTGCCAACGCTTTCAACTACCGCCGATCGCCGAAGACGAGGTGGGCTACCTGACGGTACATTTCCAGGCGGCTCTGGAGCGGCAAATCGCCCACCGGCGCATTCTGGTGGTGTGCTCCAGCGGCGTCGGCACTTCGCACCTGCTCAAAAGCCGCATCCTGCGGGCCTTCCCGGACTGGATCATCGTCGGCGTGGTTTCCGCAGGCAGCATGGCGGCGTTTTGCCGCCAGGAAGCGGTGGATCTGGTGATCTCCACCATCCACCAGGAAGAGCGGCAAACCCCTATCGTCTACGTTTCGGCGTTTTTTAATGACGATGACATCAAGCGCGTCACGGAAAAGGTGATTGCCGGTCAATTGCATCAGGCGGTGAATTTACTCCCGGCGGCTGAATATTAGTTCCTTTTAATTGCTTGAGGTGAAGTGGATGGACATTAATAAGATTCTCAATGCCAATCGCGTCAAATTAGCCATGACGGCGCGGAATAAAGAAGAAGTTATTCAGGAACTGACCGAACTGCTGTATCAGGACGGCGCCATTCTCTGCAAAGAGGCCTTTATTCGCGACGTCTGGCTGCGCGAAGCCGAAGGCTCCACCGGTTTTGAAAATCATATCGCCATCCCGCACGGCAAATCCGCCGCGGTGACCCAAACTACGCTGGCCATCGGCCGCACCCGGCAGGACATCCCCTGGGAGACGCTGGACGGCAGCAACGTCCGCTGCATCATTCTTTTCGCCGTGCGCCTGGAAGACCAGAACACCACGCATATCCGCCTGCTGTCTCAGGTTGCCAGCGCGCTGGCCGACGATGAGGTGATTGCCCGACTGCTCAACGAGCCCGACCCGGAAAAAATTATCCAACTGTTCGGCCAGTACGCGGAAACAGACCTCTGCTAATCCGGAAAAGACGAGGAATAACATGAAAATAGTTTGTGTAGCCGCCTGCACGGCAGGCATCGCGCATACCTACATCGCGCGGGAAAAACTTATCAAGGGCGCCAAGGCGCTGAACCACGACATCAAGGTGGAAACCCAGGGCACCATCGGCACGGAAAACGCATTATCCGCGGAGGATATCGCCGCCGCCGACGTGGTGATCCTGGCCACCGACATCAAGATAAAAGGGGAAGAAAGATTCAAAGACAAACCGGTCGTCCGGGTAAAAACCGATGTGGTGATTAAGTCCCCGGTGAAGTTTCTGGAAAAAGTGGCGGGCTCGCTGGCAGGCGCCTGAAGATTAACTTTTCGGGAATAACATTATGAACGACAGCAAAAATAGACTAGGCCAGGAAATAAAGGGGCACCTGCTTACCGGCATTTCCTGGATGATCCCGCTGATCGTCGCCGCCGGTATCTGTATCGCCCTCGGCCAGGTGATTGGCGGCACCAACGTGGCGGAAAAAACCGGCAGCTTCGCCTGGATGCTCAACCAAATCGGCGGCTGGGGCATGGGGCTGATCGTGCCGCTAATCAGCGCGGCCATCGCCTACTCCATCGCCGACCGTCCCGGCTTCGCTCCCGGCCTGATCGTCGGCTTTATCTGCGGGCAGATCCAGACCGGCTTTATCGGCGGCATCCTCGGCGGCTTTCTGGTGGGCTATACCGTACTGCTGCTGCGCCGCTACATCAAACTGCCGGCCTCGATGCAGGGGCTGATGCCGGTGATGATCCTGCCGGTGCTCGGCACCATCATCGCCGGGCTGCTGATGATGACGTTTATCGGCCAGCCCATCGTCTGGCTGCAAAAGGCGCTGATCCACCTGCTGGAATCCATGCAGGGCGGCTCGAAGTTCCTGATGGGCGCGATCCTCGGCGCCATGGCCACCTTCGATTTTGGCGGGCCGGTGAATAAAACCATGTCGCTATTCGCCGACGGCATGCTGGTGGACGGCATCTACGGCCCGGAAGCGGTGAAGTTTGTCGGGTCGATCATCCCGCCGTTCGGCATCACCCTCTCCTTCCTGCTGACGCGCCATAAATACACCAAAGCGGAGAAAGAGGCGCTGAAGGCCGCTTTTCCGATGGGAATCTGCATGATCACCGAAGGGGTGATCCCCATCGCCGCGCGCGATCTGCTGCGCGTCGTCGCCAGCTGCGTGGTCGCCTCGGCCATCGCCGGCGGGCTGATCATGGTTTGGGGAGTGGAAGCGCCGGTGCCGCACGGCGGCATGTTCGTGGTGCCGTTGTTCACCAAACCGCTGATGTTCTGCCTGGCGCTGGGCATCGGCACGGTCATCTGCGGCGTGATGCTGTCGCTGATGAAGAAACGCGTCACGCAGGCGGACGAAGAGTTCGACGACATCGACGACGGCAACGTACGCGACGAAGACATCAAATTCACCCTTGAATAAACAGGAGTGGCTATGTACGCCCCAATGAAAGCCGTTATCGCCGACGCCTATCAGCGGCAGTACGCCGTGCTGGCGATCAACTGTTTCAATCTGGAAACCGCGCGAGCCGCCATCAGCGCCGCCGAGCGGCAGCGGGCGCCGCTGATCCTGAACGTTTACCAGGGGCACAGCGCGCACTTTCCACCTCCGGTAGCGGTGGCGGTGGTCAGCGCGCTGGCGCAGCAGGCCGTAGTACCGGTGGCGCTCAGCCTGGACCACGGCACCGCGTTCGATCTGATCGGCCAGGCATTCCGCGCCGGCTTCAGCGGCCTGATGATCGACGCCTCCAGCCGGCCGCTGGCGGAAAACATCCGCCAGACCCGCCGGGTGGCGCGAATAGCGGCCACCGCGGAGGTGTGCGTGGAAGGCGAACTGGGCCATATCGCCGATGCGCCGGTTTACGATCTGGCCGATGCCGCGGTGAAGATGACGCAGGTGGAAGACGTGCGGCCGTTTATCAGCCAAACCGGCATCGACCTGCTGGCCGTTTCGGTCGGCACCGCGCACGGGCTGTACCCGCCCGACGTAACGCCGCAGATTAACTTCGAGCGCCTGGCCGCGCTGCATGAGGCATCGTCGGTGCCGCTGGCGCTGCACGGCGGCAGCGGTACCCGCGCCGAAGATATCCGCCGCGTCAGCCGGTACGGCGTGGCGAAGATCAACGTCGGCGCGGCGGTGTTCGCCGCCGGCAAAACCGCGCTGCAACAGGTTCTGCAACAGCACCCTGCCAGCGAACTGGCCGAGGTGATGGCGGTAATGGAATCCGCCTGCCGCGACGTAGTGTTGGAATATCTGGGCTGGTCCGGCTCCGCCCAAAAGGCCTAAGCCGCGTTTCACTCGTTCACGCATAACCATCGGCGCGCCGCGCCGGTGCGGGAAAGTTTTACCCCTAATCAGAGACGAAAGGAGAGTAACATGTTGATTTCAATGCACGAAATGCTCAAGCCCACCCGTGAGCACCGTTTCGCCATCGGGGCTTTCAACGTGGCGGACAGCTGCTTTATCCGTGCGGTGGTGGAAGAAGCGGAGTCCACCCATACGCCGGCGATTATTTCCATCCACCCCAGCGAGCTGGAGTTCGTTACCGACGAATTCTTCGCCTACGTGCGCGAACGCACGCTGCGCAGCCCGGTGCCGTTTGTCATCCACCTGGATCATGGCGCGTCGATCGCCCACGTGCTGCGCGCCATCCAGTGCGGCTTCACCTCGGTGATGATCGACGGTTCGCTGTTGCCGTATGAGGAAAACGTGGCGCTGACGCGGGAAGTGGTGGAACTGGCGCACGCGGTGGGGGTTTCCGTTGAAGGCGAGCTGGGCACCATCGGCGATACCGGCACCACCATCGAAGGCGGCGTCACCAAGGTGATCTATACCGAGCCGGCGCAGGCGGAAGACTTCGTCAAACGTACCGGCGTGGATACGCTGGCGGTGGCGATCGGCACCGCGCACGGCATCTACCCGAAGGATATGAAACCGCAACTGCAAATGCACATCCTGCGCGACATCTCCGAGCGGCTGCCGATCCCGCTGGTGCTGCACGGCGGTTCCGCCAACCCGGACGCCGAGATTGCCGAAGCGGTGACGCTGGGAGTAGGCAAAATCAATATTTCCAGCGACATGAAGTACGCCTACTTCCAGAAGGCGCGCGAGATACTAAGCCGGGAAACCTGGTGGGACCCGAACGCCATCTACCCGGAACCCATCAAGGCGGCCAAAGCGGTGATCCGCTACAAAATGGCGCTGTTCGGCTCCACCGGCAAGGCCGGTCTGTACTAAGCGGCGGCCCGCCGCCCGGCCGCAATGGAGGAGACAATGCCATATTTAGGCCTGGATATCGGCGGCACAAAAATTGCCGCCGCGGTGCTCGGTGAAAATGGCGCGGTGCTGCTGCAACAGCGCACCGCCACCCGCAAAGAGAGCTACGCCCAGTTCCTGAGCGACGTGTGCCGGATAATCGCCGCGCTGCAGGGCAGGTTTAGCGTTCCGTTGTCGATCGGCATCGCCCTGCCGGGCGGCGTTTCGCCGCTTACCGGGCTGATCAAGAACTCCAACATTCTGCCGCTCAACGGCCGGCCGCTGCAGCAGGATTTGCAGCGGCGCCTGAACCAGCGCGTCGCCATCGCCAACGACGCCAACTGCTTTACCCTGTCTGAAGCCTTGGACGGCGCCGGCAAGGGCCACCGCATGGTGTTCGGCGTCACGCTCGGCACCGGCTGCGGCGGCGGGCTGGTGATCGATAGGCAGGTGATTGCCGGCGGCCACGGCAACGCGGCGGAGTGCGGACACAACCCCTTGCCGGGTTACGATCCGGCCAGGGATGGCCCCGCCGCCAACTGCTACTGCGGGCAGCGCAACTGCGTGGAGTCTTTTGTTTCCGGCACCGGGCTTGCCGAGCGTTATTTGTCGCTTACCGGACGCAAGGCCACGGCGCAGGATATCGTGGCGCTGGCGGAATCGGGGGACGCCGCGGCCGCTCGTCAATTTGATCTCTACCTCGACCAATTGGCCAGAATGCTGGCAACGATAGTGAATTTGATCGACCCCGATGTGATCGTCTTCGGCGGCGGGCTTTCCAATGTAGCGGGGCTATACCGGGACATCTCATCGCGCGTGGCCGCTTACGCGTTCACCGATCGGTTCTGTACCCCTATCGTGCAGGCGGTTCACGGCGACGACAGCGGCGTACGGGGCGCGGCCTGGATGGGTAAAGAGATATCCGCCTGACGGGCACGGCATCGCCCGTCGGCTTATGGATCAAAAACCGAACTGCCGCCGTTGCAGCGGGTTGTCTTTTCCCAGCCGTTTCGCCAGCCAGGGCGGCATATGCTCGGCGATCATCTTTTGCAGGGCCTGTAATTGCCCGTCGATGGTGGTGGCCGCGGGAACCTTGATCGGGTGAATATTGTGGCGGATCACCCTGGCCGCCGCCGGCCCGCCGATCGACTCGCAAAACAGCAGGTGGCAATCGCTCAGCAGGCGCAAGCGCCCTTCGTTCCCCTCCTCTCCCTCCTGCGGCTGATAACGCCGCAAGGCGCTGAGAAACGGCCCTTGCCGATCCCAGGCGTAAATAAAGAACAGGCGGCACTGGCCGAAGTGACCGTTAACCGTCAAACCGTTGCTGGAAGCGAACGCCACCTGTAACTGTTGTCCCTGCTTGCGTTCGGACTGTTCGGTTAAATGAGGCGGAAGATTGCCGTGCAGGCAATCCATGATTTGCTGCCAGCGGGCAACGGTAAGTACGTGGTTATCAACGGGTAAATGGCGGGATAGCTCATCCAGCGACAGGGCTGACAGCCGCTCCAGCGTCAGCGCCTCATCGCAGGTGGCTTCCAGCCAGTTAATCAAGGTGGCGGGGGCAATTTCCGGCAGCAGCTGCGCCAGGGCGAACAGCCGCCAGAAAAGTAAATCGTCCCGTGTCAGGCTCATGAGCATCTCCGGTGTTTATCGCGATCGTCGCGGCGGCGATCGACGGTTAGCATGCATATTTTTTGGCGCGCAGGGTGACGGGAAACGTGGGCTTCGCCGTCAGCGGCGTAATAAACCAGTCCTCTCCCCCTTCAAGCCGTAGCCGTCCGCCCCAGCGGTCGGGCTGGTCGAACTCCAGAAACGTGACTCTGGCTTCCAGATCTTTTTTGGCGATATAACAATGTATGCCGTCAGCGCGCTGACGAAGAATGATGTTGGCCATACGCCCTCCTGTGGGTCGGCAAATTGCTCCCCCTTTGCAGGGGGAGGCGCTGACGTCGTTAGCGAACCAGGTCGTAACCGTAATCGGTTTTACCCAGCGCCATGGTGTCGCCGTCGAGTTTTTCCAGTATGGCGTTCACCAGCGTGGTCAGCATGGTCATCGCGCCTTCATAGCCCCAGGTGGTCGCCCGGTGTAAATGGTGGCGATCGAAGATCGGGAAACCGATGCGGATCAGCGGAACCTCAAACTGGTCGCCTTTGGCTTTGGTATCGCGCTGAATAAACTTGCCGTAGGAGTTGCCGATCATAAAGTCCGGCTGGCGGGTGAACATCAGCGAACGGAAATGCCACAGATCGCAGTTGATAAACACCTCGCTCTCCCGACCGTAGGGAGACGACTCCAGCAGTTTGTTCATCGCTTTCTGCCAGCGTTTGTTGCCGTTGTGGCAGAGGATCACCGCCGGTTCGCAGCCCAATTCCAGCAGGAAGCGGGTGAGCCCCATCAGGAAATCGGGATCGCCGTAAATGCCGAAGCGTTTACCGTGCAGCCAGGTATGGGAATCCAGCATCATATCCACCAGCCGGCCGCGCTCCAGCGCCAGCGCCTCTGGGATGGGCTTGCCGGTCAGCTGGCTGACGGTCATCAGAAAGTCATCCGTGGCGGCCAGTCCCATCGGCACCGCAACCTCCGTGGCCGGCTGCCGCCAGTCATCCCTCACCACTTTTTTGCTTTTAACCAAATGCCAGGGTTGCAACAGCAGCGTATCGATGGCGTTGGGCGCATCGCGCATTTCAGCCTGGGTGGTGCCGCCGGCATACAGGCGATAATGGCCGTCGGCCGGGGTATCCAGCACGTCCGACGGGTCGGACAGCAGCGAACACGGCACCGCCATCTGCGCCATCATGCGTTTCAGTACCCGGTAGTTGCCGAGATAGGTTTCAAAGCCGGCGACCAGATTGATTTTGCCGTTGCTGCCGGGCTGATACCCCTCGACGCCCTGGGTAAAGGTGCGGGCGAACCCTTCGAACATATTGTCCCAGCCGGTGATATGGCTGCCGATAAAGCTGGGCGTATGGGCGTAAGGCACGGCAATGGCGTCATCCACAAAGCCGTCTTTTTTGGCATTGCTGATAAAGGCCTGCAGATCATCGCCGATCACCTCCGCCATGCAGGTGGTGGAAACCGCGATCACTTCCGGCTTATACAGCGCGCTGGCGTTTTGTAGCCCCTGGTTCATATTGTTATTGCCGCCGAACACCGCGGCGTCTTCCGTCATCGAGTCGGAGACGCAGGCCACCGGCTCTTTAAAGTGGCGGTTGAAATAGGTGCGGAAATAGGCGACGCATCCCTGGGAACCGTGCACATAGGGCAGCGTTTTTTCAAACCCGAGCGCGCAGAGCACGGCGCCCAGGGGCTGGCAGGCTTTCGCCGGGTCCACGGTCAGCGCCTGACGCTGAAAGTTCAACGCCTCATATTCCGGGGTCGTCGTCCATTCGAAGACCTCCCGCACGCGCTCCTTGCCGTGCCCCTCTTCCAGCTCGCTTTTGCTAGCGAACAGCGCCTGATATTCCGGCTGCTCAAACAGCGGGTAACAGGCTTTTACTTTCTCGGTATTCTGGCTCATCGTATTCTCCTCCCGCGCCACAAATCGGTGAACTGACGGGACAAAAGGATGTCGGGCCTCAGGCGGATTGCAGCCAGGGCGCGCGTAGCTGTGTCCAGCAAGGGTTGTTTAGCGTCATATCCATATCGCGGGCGAAGATGGCGAAGCCGTCATAGCCGTGATAAGGGCCGGAGTAATCCCAGGAGTGCATCTGCCTGAACGGCATGCCCAGCTTCTGGAACACGTATTTTTCCTTGATCCCCGACCCCACCAGGTCCGGCTTCAGGCGTTTGACGAACTCTTCCAGCTCATAGGTGCTGAGATCGTCAAACAGCAGCGTTCCCTCTTTCAGGTCGGGCAAGGTGCGGTCGTAGTCGTCGTTATGGGCGAACTCATAACCGGCGGCCATAATCTCCATACCGAGATCTTCATAAGCGCCGATAACGTGGCGCGGACGCAGCCCGCCGACGTACAGCAACACTTTTTTCCCCTCCAGCCGCGGGCGATATTTGGCGATTATCGCGTCGGTCTGCGCCTGATAACGGGCAATTACCGCTTCCGCATTCGCCTGAATGGCGCCGTCGAACAGCGCGGCGATTTTACGCAGCGAGGCGGCGATCTGCGTCGGACCGAAGAAGTTGTATTCCATCCACGGAATGCCGTATTTCTCTTCCATATGGCGTGAGATGTAGTTCATCGAACGGTAACAGTGCACCAGGTTGAGCTTCACCTTGGGCGTTTTTTCCATTTCCACCAGCGTACCGTCGCCCGACCACTGGGCCACCACCCGCAGCCCCATCTCCTCCAGCAGAATACGGGAAGACCAGGCGTCGCCGCCGATGTTGTAGTCGCCGATGATGGCGACGTCATAAGGCGTGGCGGCGAATGGTTGATCGTCGCGGGCGGGCAATACCCAGTCGCGGATCACATCGTTGGCGATATGGTGCCCCAGCGATTGCGATACGCCGCGAAATCCTTCACAGCGCACCGGGATCACCGGCTTGCCGAGCTGCTCTTTCGCCGAGCGCGCCACGGCTTCGATATCATCGCCAATCAGCCCCACCGGGCACTCTGACTGAATGCTGATCCCCTTGGTCAGCGGGAAGAGCAGTTCAAGCTCATCAATCAGCTGGCGCAGCTTTTTGTCGCCGCCGAAAACGATGTCTTTCTCCTGAAAATCCGAGGTGAAATTCACCGTGCCGAAGCTGTCGATACCGCTCATGCCGGTGTAATAGTTACGCCGCCCGGCGCGGGAGTATTGGCCGCAGCCAATCGGCCCGTGCGAGATATGCGCCATATCCTTGATCGGCCCGAAAACCACTCCTTTCGAGCCGGCATAGGCGCAGCCGCGCACCGTCATCACGCCCGGCTGGGACTTGCGGTTGGAAATAATGCATTTCCCCACCGACTCCATCCCCGGCTCAACGGTCATGATATGCCTGGCGCGCTCTTTGCGGGTTTTATCCGGGAAGACCTCAAGCACTTCCTGAATCAGCGCCTGATTCCGCTGTATAATGGTGTCTGTCATATGATGTTCCTCAGGCGGACGCCGCTTCTTCCGCCGCCGTTTTACCGATAATGGCCTCGTTTTCTTCATCGAGGATCCCGAACTCCATCAGCAAAGCTTCCAGCTCATCCATGGTGACCGGCGTTGGAACCACCATTTTGGTGTTGTTGACGATCTTGCTGGCCAGGGTGCGATACTCGTCCGCCTGCTTACAGGTCGGATCGTATTCGATCACCGTCATCCGGCGGATTTCGGCGCGCTGCACGATGTTGTCGCGCGGGACGAAGTGGATCATCTGGGTGCCGAGTTTGTCGGCCAGCGCGATGATCAGCTCGTCTTCCCGGTCGGTCTGGCGGGAGTTGCAAATCAACCCGCCCAGACGTACCTTCCCGGACTTGGCGTATTTGACGATCCCTTTGCAGATATTGTTGGCCGCGTACATCGCCATCATTTCGCCGGAGCAGACGATATAGATCTCCTGAGCCTTGTTTTCACGAATCGGCATGGCGAACCCGCCGCACACCACGTCGCCCAGTACGTCGTAAAACACGAAATCCAGATCGTCTTCATACGCGCCTTCCTCCTCCAGAAAGTTGATGGCGGTAATCACCCCGCGCCCGGCGCAGCCGACGCCCGGCTCCGGACCGCCGGATTCGGCGCAGCGCACGCCGCCGTAGCCTATTTGCAGCACGTCTTCCAGCTCCAAATCTTCCACCGAGCCGACTTCGGCGGCCATTTCCATAATGGTGTTTTGCGCCTTGGCATGCAGGATCAGGCGCGTTGAATCCGCTTTGGGATCGCAGCCGATAATCATCACTTTCTTACCCAGTTCGGCGAGCGCCGCCACCAGATTTTGCGTAGTGGTGGACTTGCCAATCCCACCTTTGCCATAAATCGCACACTGACGTATTGCCATGATCTATTCCTCTTGCACCGTGAATGTCCTTTTTATCTTGCAGGGGGCATACCAGCCGGACAAAACATGGCAATGTTATGATAAATAATAATATTTTATATTGAGGATTGGGTCTGACGCGGGGGGTTAGGTACAATAACGTGACTAATTGTTGTAAAGAAGACAAAGGCGACAGGCGAAATTCGGGCGAATGTCGAGTGCAACCGGTCATGATAATCCGCTATGAAATATAACAAGACGGTATTTATGTTCGCCCCCCCCTTCAACTACCTTTGTTTCAACTCATCATTAAATGGTTTTCGCTATGTCTGAACATTCTGACTGTCGTAACGATTTGTTCGACCAACAACTCATCACCTGGCGACGAGAGTTGCATCAATACCCGGAACTATCCAATCAGGAACAACAAACCACCGTTAAAATTACCCGCTGGCTAAAAAAGAAAGGCGTTCGTTTACTGCCGCTGGCGTTGACTTCCGGCGTGGTGGCGGAAATTGGCGACGGCCCCGGTCCGATCGTCGCGCTGCGCGCCGATATCGACGCCCTTCCCATTGAAGAACTGACCGATGTCGCTTTTCGTTCGCAGCACGCCGGGGTGATGCACGCCTGCGGCCATGATTTCCACACCGCGGTGATGCTCGGCGCCGCCTGTCTGCTGAAAAAACGCGAACAGGCGCTGCCCGGCAAAGTGCGTATTCTTTTTCAGCCGGCGGAAGAGGTCTCCACCGGCGCTCTGCAGCTGATCGGCGCCGGCGCGCTGAACGACGTTTCCGCCATTTTCGGCTTACATAACGCTCCCGAGCTGCCCGCCGGCACTTTCGCCAGCCGCAGCGGCGCCTTTTACGCCAACGTCGACCGCTTCTCCATCAGCGTAACGGGCAAAGGCGCCCACGCCGCCAAACCCGAAGAAGGGATTGATAGTATCGTCACCGCCTGCAATATTGTGAATGCCTTGCAAACCTTGCCCAGCCGCAGCTTTAGCTCGCTGGAGTCGCTGGTTATCAGCGTTACGCGCATTCAGGGCGGCAACACCTGGAACGTGCTGCCGCAAACGGTGGAGCTGGAAGGCACGGTGCGCACCTACAGCACCCGCATCCGCGAGCAGATCCCCGCGCGTATCGAACAGTTGATTAACGGCATTACCCTCGCCCTGGGGGCGAAAGCGCAGTTGAATTGGCAGCCGGGACCGCCCTCGGTGGTCAATACCCCCTACTGGGTGGATTTCAGCAAGAAAATCGCCCATGATGCGGGTTACAAAGTGGAAAACGCCGAGTTGCAAATGAGCGGCGAAGACTTTGCGCTCTATCTTCAGCAGATACCGGGAGCCTTTGTCAGCATAGGTTCGAATAGCGAGTTCGGGCTGCATCATCCGCAATTCAATCCGGATGAAAGCGCTATCTCTCCCGCGGCGCGCTATTTTGCCCAACTGGCTGAAGCGGCATTGCATCAACAGGCGGCGTTGAATCATGCGTCATCGCCGGTGGTACAACTTAATAACCGACACAGCAAAAATATCTCCGTCTAATGAAAAGAAAACGTATCCTGATTCCTTTGATCATACTGGTGGTGTTTATCCTCTATCTCAACCGCGATGCGCTTAATCCTTTCGCGCCCGACTGTAAAAACATTCCGGCCGGAACGCCCAAACCCGCGGAATGTAAGCCGAAAGTCGTTGCGCCCGGCTTTGAGCTTTAACGCCGGGCCGCATAAGAAAATCGATGAATATGCGCAACTGAAAGGGTATATTTTCCTTTATCCGCGCAGCGTATGAAAACCAGGAGCTGGTCATGTCACAAATCTCGCCGCCGACTATCGGCAATGAAACCGCCAACCAAAACCTGTCCGCCCGACTGAATGCCGTGATTGATCGAGCCATCGCCGAACAGCGTATCGTCGGCGCCGTGATTCTGGTCCGCCGGCACGGCGAAAATCTGTTCCATCGCGCCGCGGGCCTGGCCGATCGGGAGGCCGGGAAGCCAATGACGGAAGATGCGCTGTTTCGCCTGTCGTCGGTCACTAAACCGATCGTGGCGACGGCGGCGATGGTGCTGGTGGGGCAAGGCAGGCTGGGGCTTGATGAGGATATCCGCCAATGGCTGCCCGATTTTCAGCCGCGGCTGGCAAACGGCGATATTGCAGTAATCACGCCGCGTCAGTTGCTCAGCCATACCGCCGGACTGGGCTACCGTTTTCAGGAAAGCGACGATCGCGGACCTTACGCGCGCGCCGGGGTTTCCGACGGCCTTGATAACGCGGATATTACCCTGGCGGAAAACCTGCGCCGGCTGGCAAGCGTCCCCTTGCTGTATGCGCCGGGCCGTGACTGGGGATATTCACTGTCGATGGACGTACTGGGCGCGGTTATTGAGCGGGTTTGCAACCAGCCGCTGGGAGACGCCGTTCGGGAGCTGGTCACCGGTCCGCTGCGGATGGACGATAGCGATTTTTATGTGCGCGATGCCGAACGCCTGGTAACCCCTTACGTTAACCACTCGCCCTCGCCCCGCCGTCTGCAAGAAGGGGAGATTATTCCCTTTGACGAAAACGCCATCGGCGTCCGTTATTCGCTGGCGCGGGCGTACAATCGGCAGGCGTTTCCGTCCGGCGGCGCCGGGATGGTCGGAACCGCCGGGGATATATTAACGCTGCTGGAAACGCTGCGCCAAGGTGGTTCTCCTTTGCTTTCCGCCGACCTGGTTGACGAAATGGGCCGCGATCAAATCGGCGGGCAATCTCTGCCCGATGCGCCGGGCGTCGGCTTCGGGCTGGGCTTCTCCGTACTCGGCGATCCCCAGGCCGCGAGCTCTCCGGAGTCCGTCGGCACCTGGCGCTGGGGCGGCGTCTACGGCCATTCGTGGTTTGTCGACAAAACCCAGGGGCTAAGCGCGGTGGCGCTCACCAATACGTTGTATGAAGGGGTTTCCGGCAGCTTTGTCGCCGACCTGCGGGATGCTATTTATGGCGTGGCGAGCGGGGAGTGATTGGCGCTTTGCGGGCTTTTTGAACTATTGCTAATACGGTGCGTTCAGTCGATTTCATCAGACTGCAAGTCGCTTTCATAGTCCTGGCCACCGTGCGTTCGGCCAGTTGTTCCTCCGTTTCTGGTGCGAACACCACGCTGTACCCCATTATTCCTCTCCGGTGGCCTTTTTGTGCTCGGCTTTCAGTCTTTCCCTGATATCGTTGCCACTGAGGCTTTCACTTTCACCGCGTTGCAGGCTGTCCCACGCCGGAACGACTTGTTCCCGCAGCCATTTTTCCACCGCGTTGTCTCGTGCCATTAGCGCCCTGAGTCCTTCCCTGATAACCTCGCTTTCTGAAGCATATTCGCCGCTGGCAACACGCGCTTTCACCTGCGCCGCCATTTCATTCGGCAGCGTAATGCTCATTTGCTGTGTTGTTCTCATTGGTAACCCCTGTCTTTCATCGAGTAGGATTTAATCATACTCATTCTTTTCGCCACTGTCAGGTGCCGAACTTCCCGCCTTATCCTTTCGGCATGAAAACCGGATGGAAAAAGTTATTCTCCACAACAACCAGCAATAGCAGAGACCACTGAGCGGACGCCTCGATATCCTGTTCTGCCTGCGGCGATACGGTCATTTCTTACCTTCCGCCATGCGCCGGTATTTCTGCGACAGACGCCCGAACACCGCTTCAGCATCTTTGCCTTTTCCGCTGTTCACACCCAACTCTACCGCCGTCCGTAGCGCATCAAGCTTTACCTGCTGCTCTCGCTCCTCCAGCGCCCGTAAACCTGCACGGATGACCTCGCTTACATTGTTGTAGCGACCGCTTTCGATTTGTTCACGGATAAATTGCTCGAAGTAAGGACTTAACGCGATACTGGTTGCCATCATTGCCTCCAACCACGCAGGATAGTATCTATTATTATCTGTTAGTATTTTTTTCCTTTCCCGCTCCGTCAACCCCTTCTTCCTGATATGTTTTATCTGCTGTCGACATCGCTCTAATGGTCACAACTTACCCCGCTCTGCCAACCTCTTCAGTTCGTCCATTCGGAGATTCATTTCTTCATAACTAATGAACTCGACCTCACTGGTATCATAGCGGCTGAACGCTTCGGACAGTTGCTTCTCCAGCCAGATCTCGTGTTCACCATCCTGATAGCGGCGCTCTTCTGCGGCCAGTTCTTCTTCTCGTTGGCGCATCACTTCTGTCAGGCTCATCTTCAGTCGTTTCGCTGCCTGCATTGCCAGACGTTTGGTTTCTTCATCTATTCGGAAGTGGATTATGCTCATAATAAGCCCTTACTTGTAGGGGCAAGTCCCAACATCATGGGGTCAGTTCAAACTGGCCGGAGGGAATTATCAATGCAACATTGATAGTTTAGACGCAACTATGCGATTAGTTTCTTCATCAATATCAAGGCACATATAATCATTCACAATCCAACAAAGGTAACTATAAATCTCTGTTGCGTCTTTGCCCTGATTAATAATTTCACACATTGGTTGGACATAAGAATCATATTCATCCTGTGCCTCAGTCAACTCACTTACTCCAATGGGATCCCATTCATGAAGTAAAATGTATCGAACTTTTTCACGCATTATTGCATCATTCATTTGTAAGGCGCTCCTGGAAAACTGTCACAACATCACCTGATTTTGAATTAACGATCACACGTAAGTTATTCACCGAATTATAGTAACCAGTTGTTCTAGCTTTTTTGTATCCGTTCCTCTACCTTCTATTTTTTTAAACAGCTACACTGATATTTATTTGTCCAGAAAAAAACAGATCAATTAATATATCGGCAATCAGCAAAAACAAAAAACAACAGATTGTCATGTATAGGATACTTAAAAATAACAAATCGGAAGTTGGCTTATTTCTTTTCATTTATATTATACTCACTTTTAGAAGAATAATGTTTTTTAGCATCTATTATTTTTGCAAATACCCACAACCCTCCTCCTGAAACCGCCCCCATTCCTCCTCCAATTTTGAGTGCAAACAATGCAGAATTTATCACGGCATCAAGATTTATGATCAACTGTCCTGTTTTAAAGAAAGCAACAATCATCCCTAATGGCACACCGATCATACATATCAAAACACCAGACAATGAGAATCCGAAAACTAGAAAAATTAGCATGGCTGTGTTTGCCAATATGCCTTTATTACCTTTCATTCTATTTACCTGTTGCGAAGCTTTTAATAGCCTCTTCCGCAGAAGATCCTGTTACGGCTCCAACGCCGCTACCAAAAATAGCTCCTGATATTTCTGAACCTACATGAAAGCATCTGCTGGTGAACTTCCCACCTACTTTATTACCAATAACTGTACCTACTGCATTCCCGGTCATTGATGCGGTAGGATCTTCACCCTTTGCTTTACTTCCCAAATATGCACCACCTGTATTCACAAAGTTACCGTTTTCATCCAGCAGGTTGGTATTGGTATGCAACGATGTCATTGATAATCCTACATCCTTCAACCCTTTCGGCATGTCATTCGGGCTGAAAAAGTTATTCTCCACGTAAAAATCCCGCCAATAAGGGCGATATTTGTTAGCTAGTTATTCGGGGGCAGAAGGTGGCCTTTTTCGAGCTTTGTATTTATCTATCAGATTGAAAGCTATTGCCGCTAATGTAATAGCGCCCCTGCAATCAGACTTTTAACCAAATTGCTCATAACTCCTTCATATGAAAGATAGAACTTGTTTAGATGGATAAAACCAAGAACGATTCGTACAAGTAACCTAAGTAAAAAAAAACTAATGAAAAATAAAAGAAAACGAATATGTACTTAAAAATATTTTTCATCATTTTTTGCTCTCTTTTATTTTAAGAGCATATTTACTTACATCGTTCACTGTTTCTGAAACGAATGCCCCCCAACATCATAGACAAATCCCGGTAAATCTTTGCCTGTTACCGAATTTATAATATCAGGTGCATATTGACCAAATTTTGCACCAAACCAAGCACCAGTCGCAGCGCCACCCACTGCTCCAACATTCGGTCCATCCGTGAACACTGCTCCCCCCGCTGCGATTCCCACATTCTGCCAGATATTACGCCCCGGAGCCAACCCGCCAGTAACTAATGACGCCGCCGGCCCCAGATACCATACACCCACTATCAGTACGCCGTTCGTATATCCTTCAACTATCCTTGCCCCTCCGGCATCGTTCCCGTTATCAGCTTATGTTTAGATAGGGATTTTTTTAATCATTAAGACTATTAAAAAAAACTAAAACACTTTTCAGGTCAGTACTCCATTCAGATATTTTCATGCCATCTTCATTATGAGTAATACGTGGTTCTATAAAATCATTGATTTTATCCACAGTAAAATCAGGATACTCATCAAGGAATAAGACTTTATTTTGCACAAAAACTTTATCATCATAAAAATATAAAACCCAAGTAAATAAAAAATTCGTATTTTCAGGTTCATACATTGATACAGCTAAAGTGGCATGTTTTTTACTTGCCAAACCCTTTTCGAGTGATTTTAGCCAAGATTTCTTATAATTCTTTATACTCCAGTAAGTTAAAGGGATATTAATCATTTCTGAAAATTCATCAATGATTATTAATGCTGGCAAAACAAGTTCACCCTCAACATTTACTGGCTTACCTTCAGGGAAGATACCAAACATATATTAGTCCTTAATCCTGTTCAGATTACTATCATAAGTTCCCAGTCTTTCCCCTTTTCGATCAAACATTTTCCAACCATCTGTTACATTGTGGCTATCAATATCAGGAGTGATATAGGTTTTACCGTCAAAATATACAGGTTGACCATGTGAGTTAAATGGCGCTTTCTGTGCTGGAATCCTGCGGTCGAATCCTAAATTTTTTGCAGCCTCTTGAGCTTCTTTTCCTTTAAGAGCCAAGTAAGCCAAATCATCTTTATTCGGCCCGTCCGGGATCGGCGTTACTGTAGTATTTCCGCCAGTATCCGGCACCCCTTCTGTATTCCCGGTATTTGTCGCTACCTGACCTGAAGCCTGATTATTTCCCGTATGTGCTGGTACGTTTCCGGTTGCGGTCTGGTCTCCACCCGTATTGGTCGGCCCCGGATTGATAATCTGATTTCCGCCTGTATTTGAAGGCGCATACTTATCCTGTAACGAACTCAGATAATTACCAGTTATTTCGTCATTACCCATCATTTCCAGGGTGACGAGATGTTCCAGTTCCTCCGACGAGAGGTTATCCGCGATTTCTTTCGCTACAACACCGGTAATGCCCGCTTTCACGCCGATTTCAAGCAACTGTTCCGCTACCTTGGTTCGGCATGGTGCCGCTATCGCACACCCTTCAACCAGCGCTTTACCGAGGAAATTATTCTCAACCTCATTCTTCGCCGTATTCGCTCCGCTTCCGGCGCCTGTAAGGTTACCACCGACAAGTCCGCCCGCGCCAGCGCCCGCTAGGGTGATCAGGTTCGCTATCAGCTCTTTCTGCTCACCCGTCAGTTCTTCCGCTTTTACCCCCGGATAGAGGAGCGTTGTCAGCGCTTGCGCGCCGGCGGACGACACCAGCCCGCCCGCCGCGCCTCCCGCGGCGCTGCCGCCCTGCGCCTGGGCCAGAAACGCGCCCAGTACCGTATGCAACGCGATGCGGGCTGACTCATTGTCCTGACTCACCTCCTTCACCAGCCCCGCCAGATACGGCGCCGCCGCTCCCGTCACCACGCCGGTTGCGTTGCCGCCAAGTCCTCCCGCCAGCACCGCCGTCAGGGCCGTTCCCGCCGTCCAGAACTCACTGCCTGCGCCATACTCACGCTCGACCGCCTGCACTTCTTCGCTGCTTTGTATCCGCGCCTCTATCTCGTCGGCGCTCACGCCTT